>JAYUCM010000063.1:0-5805 GCA_043740355.1 Acidobacteriota bacterium
TCGGCGTTCCGGATCCTCGGGGAAGGCCAGCTCTCGCTGACGAAGTTTCTCATCGTGCTCGATCGCGACGTCGAGCTCAAGGACTTCAAGGCCGTGCTCACGCACCTGCTCGAACGCACGCAGCCCGAGACCGATCTCTTCGTCTTCTCGAACGTCGCGATGGACACGCTCGACTACACCGGTCCCGTCGTCAACGAAGGCTCGAAGGGGGTGTGGCTGGGCGTGGGCGATCCCGTCCGAACGCTGCCGCGTGAGTTCCGCCCCGCCGTCGAGCCCCCCCCCGACGCGCACAACCCCAGCGTCTTCTGCCCCGGCTGCCTCGTCGTCGGCGCGGCCCGGGCCGCGGACGATCCGGGCGCAGCAGCGCGCTTCGCGCAGCACCCCGCGTTCAAGGACTGGCCGCTCGTCGTGTTGAGCGACGACCCGAGGCGGGCAACGGCTTCAGCGATCAATTTTCTCTGGACCACGTTCACCCGCTTCGAGCCGGGGGCGGACGTTCACGCCGCGGCCAAAGGCATCGTCCGCAATCACGTCACGTTCACGCCGCCGATCGTCCTCGATGCCAGACTGAAACGCGGCTTTCCGGAGGAGCTGTTCGCGGACGCAAGGACGGCCGCCACGGTGACCGAGCGCTGGAACGAGTACTTTCCGTCGGGCGTCGCGATGGGCGACGCGGCGAAGGGGCATTTGGATTAGCGTGCGTCGTGTTCCGCCAGATGTGACGCGTACACCCGGAGCTCGTACTTCATCGCCACCTTGCCGTGCTGTTGGTGCGCCTGGAATAGCGCCTCGAGGGCCGTCAACATCGGCTCGTGTCGAGGATGTCCGACGGCGGGGATGTAAGACGACGACAGAAGGCGTGCCCGGAGCCCATCGCGATCGAGCACCTGCACGTTGTCGAAGCCGCAACGCTCGAACGCTCCGCCGAAGAATGCGGCGAGCTCACCGTCCGTGACGTTCTCGTGGCGGACGGCCAAGTAGTCGATCCCGAACTCGCGAAGCAGAGCTTCGTAACCGTCGGCGAACGGGGAGCCGTCGATGCGCCGCACGTTCCAGAGCAACGCGACGATTCCCTCCGGTTTGAGAATCCGCTTGCACTCCGCCCGGAACGCGGCGCGATCGAACCAATGGAACGCCTGCGCTGCGGCGACGACGTCGATGCTCGATCCGGGAAGCGTCGTCGCCTCGGCACGGGCAGCGACCGCGCGGAACCGCGCGTCGTGACCGAGACGCGCGACCGCCGCCTCGCGCATCGCGTCGTTGGGCTCGACCGCGGCGACCATGAACCCGTTCCGCAGGAACAGCTCCGCGGAAATTCCGGTGCCGGCCCCGACGTCGGCGATCGCGGCGCTCGGTTCGAGCCCGAACGTCTCGGCCAGCCAGACGACGGCCGCGTCGGGATAACCGGGACGTCCGCTGACGTAATCGCTCACGCGATTCGAGAAGCGGTCCGCTGGGATCATCGGGCCCTCCACGTGGGCGCAAGGAGACCGTAGATCAGCGAGTCTTGAATCTCGTGGCCGACGAAGTAACGCTCCCGCAGACGTCCCTCCAGCGTGAAGCCGAGCCGCTCGACCGATCGGACCGACGCGCGGTTCCTCGGATCGATGTCCGCCTCCAGCCGATGGAGCGAAAGCGTGCCGAACGCGTGGTTGACGACCGCCGTCAGCGCCTCGTGCGCGAGGCCTCGCCCCCAGCAATCGCGGCGCAGGATGTAACCGAGCTCGCAGCGCCTGTGCTCGGCCTCGATGCGGAACAGAGTGCTGGTGCCGATCACCAAGTCGTCCTCGCGCCGTGCGATTCCCCATTGGAAGAGCGTCCTGGCCTCGGCGTGGTGCTGAATGTCGCGCAGCAGCGCGTCGGCCTCCGCGAGGTCCGTCATCGCGGGCGTGGTCCAGTAGCGCATCGTCTCCGGGTCGCTGAAGATCGCGAACAACGCCGGGACATCCGCGTCCACGGGAATGCGAAGCCTCAATCGCGGCGTGTCGAGGACCGGGAGCGTGGTTGCCACGCCGTCCTCAGTAGCCGTGAATCGCGAGCTCGCCGATCAACACCGGCCCGCCGGCTCCAAACGCGAACGTCCCGGCGGCCGATCCCCAGCAGTACCCCGCGGTGACGGCCAGCCGGCCGTCGCGTTGGGGCACCGAGTGGAAGAACGCGCGCTCCTGCGGACCGACGGTCCCGGCGGAGATGCGCTGCGCGACGGCCGCGGCCTCGTCCGGGGTCAGCGGGGACGCGCGATGAGAGGCGACGTCGTACTTCCAGTTGCACATCGCGTGTTGCGCCTCGGCGGAGAGCTGCCACGACACGTAGACGGTCTCCGGGAGATGAGCGGGATCGAGGCGACCGCCGCAGCTTCGATGCGGCAGGGCGGGTGCGGGCCTCGGCGGATCGGACGGGAGGTCCTGCCCTTCGATGGCCCACCGCAAGAACGTCTCGATCAGCGCCGCCACGCGATCGGGTGACGGCGAGGCCGAAGCCGGGGATGCCGGCGCGGCGAGCGCGCTCGTGAGGAATCCGAGGATGAGCAGTTGCGCAGCGCTTCGCATGACGACCTCCTGGTCCTATTTCTTGTTCCAGTAGCCGAGATCGGCCTCGTAGCACGAGCTGTCGAGCTCGAGCACCATCTCTTGGATTCGCGCCTGAGCATCGGCGACGGCCCGGTTGTAGATGCTCGGCCCTATCTCGCGCACCACGAAGTCCAGAAGCAGCGACGATTTCAGATCCCCGATGTCGTCTTCGAGGGTCTCCGCGAAGAAGCGCTTGATCGACGCGATGAAACGCGTCTGAGTCTGGGTGTTGAGCGTGATCGTCATTGGATCCTCGGAGCGTCGTTGCGGAACATCGCCGCGGTCCCGATCGCGTAGCAGAGGCCGATCGCGAGCGCGGCGGCCGAGAAGACGGCCTGCCGCGGCGGATAGTGTTCTCCCGCGATCCAGCGGGCCACGTCGAGAATCAGAACGAGGCCGCGCAGCGCATAGACGCAAGCGATCGTGACGAGCCCCGTGCGAAGGAGTGGCAGCCACCGCACGAGGTTGGCGCCGGAAAACGCGTACAGCCCCCACGCGGTGAGAGTGATGGTGACGACGAGGGTGGCGAGGGGCGGGTAGAGCGACCCTCGACGTGCGGCCTCGGCGAGATCGGCGCGGCCGAAGTACAGATAGGCGGGGGCGCCGAACGCCATGATCAGGACGTGAAGCGCCGCCAGGGCGAAGCTCGCGGAGCCGCCCGCAATCAGGAAGCGGCGGCCGGTCAGAGCGTGCATGCGATGACCGCCATGACATGACACACGGTGCCTGCGACGACGAAGAGATGCCAGACGAAGTGGCC
Source organism: Acidobacteriota bacterium (assembly GCA_043740355.1). Lineage (GTDB taxonomy): Bacteria > Acidobacteriota > Polarisedimenticolia > Polarisedimenticolales > DASRJG01 > DASRJG01. Next base: position 3,331 of record JAYUCM010000063.1, read on the forward strand.
GTAGCGAAGCCGCCGCGCGGCGTAGAACCCGATGCCGCCGGTGTAGGCCAGGCCTCCCGCGGCGAGCCACGCGATCGAAGCTCTTGGGAGTTGGGCCCACAGGGGACGTATGGCAATCACGGCGAGCCACCCCATCAGAAGGTACAGCCCGGTCGAGAAGATCGGACCCCAGGCTCGCCCGGTGGACTTCATGACGACGCCCGCGATCGCCAGCGCCCACACCGTCCCGAACAGCGTCCAACCCCACGCGCCGCCGAGCACACCGAGCGTGAACGGCGTGTAGGTTCCCGCGATCAAGAAGTAGATCGCGCCGTGGTCGAGGACGCGGAACACGCGCTTCGCCCGGTTATCGGCGAGCGCGTGATACAGCGTGGACGAGAGGTACATCAAGACGATCGTCGCCGCGAAGATGCTGACGCCTACGATGAACGCAGGATCGCCCCGTCGCAAGCCCGCGTAGATCAGGACCGGCGCCGCGAGCGCGCCGGCGACCGTTCCCAAGCCGTGACTGATGCTGTTGGCGATCTCCTCGCCCGTGGACTGGCGTCGTTTCGGGAGGGCGGTCAGCGTACTCATGTGCGCCATCGTAACCCGCCCCTGACGTCTTTGGCTTCGGATGGTAGCGTTGAGGGATGAACGGGATTGTCGTTCGCAGGTCGGCCGGCGGCGACCTGAAGGAGTTGACCGACATCTACAACCACTATGTGAAGACGAGCCCGGCCACCTTCGACCTCGAACCGGCTTCGCTCGAGGCTCGAAGGGAGTGGATGAGCCGCTATTCCGATGCCGGCCCCCATCGTCTGCTCGTCGCGACCCTCGGGGACGCGATCGCCGGCTACGCCACGAGCGGCAAATTCCGGGAGAAACCGGGCTACCTCACCTCGGTCGAAACCACCGTGTACGTGCACCCCGACCACCAGGCGCGGGGGATAGGGGCGCGCCTCTACGCGACGCTGTTTGCGGCGTTAGCAGACGAAGACGTGCACCGCGCGTACGCGGCCATCGTGCTCCCGAACCCCGCGTCGGTTGCCCTGCACGCGCGCTTCGGCTTCGCGCCGGCAGGTTTGTATCGCGAGGCGGGGCGCAAGTTCGGACGCTACTGGGACGTGCAGTGGTTCGAGCGCCCGCTCCCATGACCACGATCGGCCCGGTCAGCCTGACGGTCGCGGACCTTCCCCGCGCGGTCGCGTTCTACACGGAGCGCCTCGGATTTCGAGTTCACGCGGAAGGCGTCGGGATCGCTCGGCTCGGGGCGGCTGCTGCCGACCTGCTCGTGCTCGTCGAGCGCAAGGGGGCGCAGCGCGCGCCCGGGACGACCGGGCTGTTCCACTTCGCCGTGCTGCTCCCGTCGCGAGAGGCGCTCTCGCTCTCGCTCGCCCGCCTGGCCGATACACACACGCTTCTCGAGGGCGCCGCCGATCATCTCGTCAGCGAATCGTTGTACCTCGCCGATCCCGAGGGGAACGGGATCGAGCTGTACCGCGACCGCCCTCGCTCGAACTGGGTCTGGGAGGACGGCGCGCTGCGGATGACGGTCGACCCGCTCGACGTGGAGGCCCTCCTCGGGGAGGCGGCGGCGAGCCCGACGGCGTGGAGCGGCATGCCGGAGGGCACGGTCATCGGTCACGTCCACCTCCGCGTCGCCCACATCGCTCCCACGGAGCGGTTCTACTGCGATCTTCTGGGCTTCGACTTGACGGCGCGTTACGGGACGAGGGCCTCGTTCGTCTCGTCGGGTGGATATCACCATCACGTCGCGTTCAACACCTGGTCGGGCGTCGGCGCGCCGCCTCCACCGGAAGGAGCGGCGGGACTGGGCGAGTTCGTCGTGCACCTCTCCGACACCGACGAGCTCGAGCGGGTGCTCGCACGCCTTTCTCGGGCCGGCGTCGCGGTTGCGCCGGGCGCCCTGGTGCGCGACCCCGCCGGAAACGCGGTGAGACTCGCCGTCAGCGAGGCGGCGAGGTAACATCAGTCGCCGGCCATTCCAGGCCGCCAAGGAGACGCAACGTGAACACGAAACGACTGGTCCCGATCGCTCTGTTCGCCTCGTTCGCATGGGCGGTTCCCGCGCTCGCCGCCGAAGAAGGCAAGCCGCTCTACGCGTCCAAGTGCGCGATGTGCCACGGCGTGGACGGTGTCGCCAAGAAGATGGCCACCGGCTCGAAGAACTTCAACGACCCCGCTTGGAAGAAAGAAGCCACCAGTGACGGCATCGTGAAGATCATCCACGACGGCAAGGGGAAGATGAAGGGCCTGGGCGACAAGCTCACCGAGCATCAGGCGAAGGAGATCGCCGAATACTTGCTCTCGCTCGCGAAGTAGTTTCCGCTCACCGCTTCAGGAAGCTGGCCCCGATGTAGTCGCGGTTCATGCGCGCGATCGTCTCCAAGGAGATCCCCTTGGGGCACGCGGCCTCGCACTCGCCGTGATTCGTGCACGAGCCGAATAGCTCGTCGTCCATTTGCGCGACCA
>JAYUCM010000064.1:0-14360 GCA_043740355.1 Acidobacteriota bacterium
TCATTCGCAAAATGCGAATGACTCAATGGGAGACCTGACCCCATTCGACTACCGGTGGGCGACCGGAAGCTCGAGGCACAGCCGCGCGGCGGGGCGGAACCGTTGGCGCTGGAAGAAACCGAGCAGCTGCGTGTCCTCCCACGCGACTTCCGTGCGCAACGTCGAGACACGGAGACCCGCGAGGTTGAGCACGAGCTGTTCCATCAGCGCCTTACCGATTCCTTGCATCCGCATGTCGGGGTGCACACCGAGGGTGTCGAGCACCGCGACCGGCTCCAAGGTTCCGAACTCGCCGTAGTAGACCCGCGCGAGGAGGAACCCGCGGAAGAGCCCGTCCGCCTCGGCGGCGAGGGACACCTTGATCCCGGTCTCCGTCAGGTTTTGCTTCAGCTTGATCCGGAGATACTCCTCGCGACGCCGGCCCGTGCTCTTCGCGTCGATCGCGACGACCGCCTCCAGGTCTTCGGGTGTCAGCCCGCGAACGACGATCTCGGTCTGGCCGCGTTCAACACCCTTCATGACGACCTCCGGTCTCAAGCGGTCAGTTGTCCGCCGTCCACCCGCAGGACCTGGCCGGTGACGTGGCGGCTCATATCGGAAACCAGGAACAGGATCGCGGCTGCGACGTCCTCGGGGCTCCCGGCGCGGCCGAGGGCCGTCTCCTCGACAGCCTTGGCCTTCGCCGCTTCCGGAAGGCCGGCGGTCATCCCGGTTTCGATCCACCCGGGGGCGACGAGGTTGACGCGCACGCCGAATCGCCCGAGCTCCCGCGCCGCCGTCCGCCCGAGGCCGATCAGTCCCGCTTTGGCCGCCGTGTAATTCGCCTGGCCGAATTTCCCCCGCTCCCCGTTGATCGACGAAACCAACACGACGCTCCCGCCGCCGGCCGCCCGCATCAGCGGTGCGGTCGCACGGAGGAGCCAGAACGCCGCATCGAGATTCACGCGCAGCACGTCGGCCCAGTCGCCGTCCGTCATCTTCCACAGGACGCCGTCCCTCACGATCCCCGCGGCGTGGACGAGGACATCGAGGCGTCCTGCGTCCTTCGCGACGCCCGCGACGAGCTCGCGCACGGCGTCCGGGTCGCCGATGTCGCAAGGCACGAATCGCGCGCCTTCCACGGCCGGGCGATCCGGCAGGTCGGTGCCGTACACGGTTGCACCCGCCGCGATCAGCAGCGCGGATGCGGCTCCGCCGATCCCGCCGCCGCTTCCGGTGACGAGGGCGACCTTCCCGTCGAGAGTCATAAAATGAGCCAGGGCACCCTCGGGGCGCATCAGGCCTCCGCGACGAGAGGCGCGCCGTCCTTGGCCAGCTTGCGCACGCGAAACGCCCCCCACAGCGCCGCGCCGATCGCGCCCGCGAGCACGGAGTCGTCGTGGGTCTCTATGGTGATGTCGACCTTCTGCGCCAAGACCGCCTCGCGCAGCGCGGCCAACAGCCCCGCGTCTCCGGCGAGCCCCCCCGTGACGAGCACTTCGCCGCGTGCCCCCGCCGAGGTCAGGAGGCGCAGATAACGGCCCGCCATCGACTGGTGTATCCCTTTGATGATGTTCGCGGTCGCGATGCCGCGGGAGACCATGTTGATCACGTCGGTCTCGGCCAATACCGCGCAGATCGAAGAGCACGCTTCGGGATCGTCCGCCTGGAGCGACAGCGGGCCGATCTCGTCGATCGTGATGCCGAGGTAGCGGCAGATGTTCTCGAGGAACTGGCCCGACCCCGAGGCGCACTGACTGGTCATCCGGTAGGAGAGGACCTTGGCGCGCTCGTCCATGATCACCGCTCGGGCGTGCAGGGCGCCGATGTCGACCACCGCGCGCGCGCCAGCCCTCAGGTAAATCCCGCCTCGGGCGTGAGTGGTCATGCCGTAGAAATGGCCCGTGCGGAACGAGGCCAGCTCGCCCTCGCCCGTCGTCGCGACGTACGCCAGATCCTCCGGAGGCGTGCCGGCCTCGCCGAGGCAGGCCTCGTACATCTCCTCCGCTACTTTCTGTGGATCGCGGCGGCGGATGCGCTCGCTGCGCCCGAGGAGCATGCGCGAAGCTCCGCCGGCGCCCTCTTCCATGATCGCGACCTTGATCGCCGAGGATCCGACGTCGACGCCGACCACGAGAAGCGTGCCGTGGGTGTCCACGCGCATGGGAGTCTTCTAAGCCGCCGCGCGCTGGGCGTCGCGGCGGGCGAAAAGGGCGGCGCCGAGCGCGCCCGTGTAGATCGAATTGGGTGAGATGTTCATCGTCAGCTCGCCGTAGTTCTCGCGAACGAGGCCGCCAAGCGCGGCGACCGCGGCCGGGTTCTTAGCGACGCCGCCGGTGAACGTGAACTCGTTGCCGACGCCGCCCGAGCGAGCGAGCAGCGACATCGCTCGGAGGATGATCGCGCGGTGAAGCCCCGCGAGGATGTCCTCGCGCTTTTCGCCGAGCGAGAGGCGCTCGCGCAGCTCGGCGCCGGCGAACACCGTGCACGTCGAGTTGATCCGCACGGGCCGGGTCGATGCCGCGGCCATCGGGCCGAGCTCGTGCAGCCCCAGGTTCATCTCGTCGGCGATGTACCCCAGATAGCGGCCACAACCGGCGGCGCAGCGGTCGTTCATCTGAAACGACGTGACGATCCCATCGCCGTCGACTTGGATCGCCTTCGTGTCCTGCCCGCCGATGTCGAGGACGGTGCGCGTCGCATGGAACATCGCGTGCGCCCCGAGGCCGTGACAGAGGATCTCCGAGCGGATCTGCTCTTTCGGGAAGGGGAGGGTCGCGCGGCCGTAGCCGGTGCCCACGCTCGCGGCGACATCGAGCGGGACGGCGGTCGCGCGCTGTAGCGCCAGCCTCAGCGCCTCGGGCGCCTCCTTGAAATCCTCGAACGCGGCCCTGGCGTGAGCCTCGAACGCGCCGTCCCCCGCGGAGACGTTTTCGACCTCGAGGATGGTCTTGTCGAACAACCCGACGAGCCGGTCGAACGTCACGCGCTTCGACCGCGCACTGCCTTCGGCGAAGCTCAGGTAACGGCTCCCGGCCAGGTCGCGGAAGAAATCGCTCTTCCGTGAGGCGCCCGGCGCGTAGAGGTCGGGAGCTTCGGCCTCCATCGCCGCGAGGATCTCGTCCAGAGCCCCGCGGTCGTCTCGCGCGAGCAGGTTGGAACCGATGATGCGGCGAGAGATCCCGCCGAAGACGCGAAGCTGCTCGAGATACTGGTGTTTGCGGAAGACGCCGTCGAGACTGGTAAGCGCCGCGGCCTTCGCGTCGTCATCGAGGCCGGAGCAGGCGAGCTCGCCCGCGATCAGGCCGAACCGGGCGTTGATGAGCGCCTCGGACAGCGCGACGTCGCAAGCCACCGTGTAATTGCTGCGGCTATTGGTGATCCCGCGCCCGAGCATCTTTCCGTCCTCGTCGAGTACGACCGCCTTCGTGGTCGTCGAGCCGAGGTCGATGCCGACGTAGGCCCTCACGACATGCCCAAGGAGCGCTTCTGCTCGATCATCTGGAAGTACGACTCCAAGCGGTTCTTGATGTTCGCGGCCGAGAAGTAGCGCGGATCGACGAGGTCGCTCTCGATGAACCCCCCGGGCTTGCCGGTCCGCCGCTCGACCTCCCTCAGGATCATGAGCTGGCCGGCGGAGAACGAGTTGCAGCTCTTGATCGAGTGCACGAGCAATCCGTCCGCCCCGTAGTCGTTGACGTACTGGGTCAGCATGGCGACGCGCGCCGGGAGCCCGAGGTTCGTGTAGCAGCCCATGCAGTAATCCGCGAGCGTCTCGATCGGATGCTCCGGGTCGTGCCTAAAGCCCGTGTCGTAGACGCCGCCGACCTTCGTGTAGGACGAGGCGACCACGACGGCCCCCTCGTCGGCGAACATCCGCCAGAAGGCGTGGAAGCTCGTCCAGTTGGGCGGTCCCTCCACGACGATCCGGAAGCGTTCGTTCTTCAGCTCGCCGTCGGGCGTGACCGGTCCCAGCCTTCGTGCGATGCGCTCCTCGATCTCGGAACGCAACGCGCGGTAGTAGGCGACGGCGTCCTCGGTTCCGCGAAATGCCGTGAAGATCGGCCCGATGTAGTAGACCCCGCCGAAATAGGCGTCGATCGGAGACGGTCGGTGCTTGGCGGATTCCAGCACGAAGACGAGATCGTCCTCCGCGCGGGCGGAGTTCCGGAGGAGCTCCTTGAGCCGGTCCTCGTCGTAGGGCCGCCCCGAGATGCGCTCGAGCGTGGGGATCAACTCTTCGCGGATCTGCTTGGCGACGTACGAGCGCATCGACTCGGTGATGCGTCCGTCCGCCTGATAGGGGACGTGGAGCATCGCGACCGGACAGTCGTACTCGGCTTTCAGGATCTCGAACCATTTCATGAAGGTGAAGCAACCCGTGTAGGAGAGCAGGAGAAGGTCGGGCTTCGGGAGAGGCTCGCCGGTCGGGCCGATATTTCCAGATTTCATCATGCCGAGGTCGCACTTCACGTAGGTGCAGACGTCCTCGGAATGCCCGAGTTTCTCGGCGATGGCGATGTAGTCGCGCGACTTCCCGCGCATGGCCGATTGCAGCGCGTTGATCTCGGGCAAGACCGGCAGCAGGTCGAACGATCGCAACAGCTCGGTGAGGTTTCCCGGCACGAAGGTATAGACGTTCTTCTCGCCGGTCTCATGGGCGCGCGCAAGACGGCGGTAGTGCTCCGCGATCATCCTCTTCTGCTGGAGCTGGCTATCGTCTTTGAGAGCCGTCGCCGGCGTTTCGTCGGACCTGGGCATCGGCATCGTCCTACACCCCGCTCCACAGCTTGATCGAGTCCGCGAACGTTCCCGCCTGCTCGCGGATGACCTGGAATTGCCCGTTGTTCTCGGCGTACTTGAAAGCGGTCCACGGGATGCCCGCGGCGTCCATCGCCTTTGTCGCCATCGGCTGGTCGAGCAGGGCGGGGTCGCAAAACGACGGGGCGCAAAACAGGACGCCCTCCGCAGAGGAGGCGCGCACCCGCGCCACCAGCTCGGCTCCCTTCGGGCGATCGCCGATAAAGCGGACGGGCGACTCGATCGCGTCGTCCAGAAACGCCGACACCAGCGCGTCGAGCGGATCGCCGACGGTCGCGACGTCCCCCTTGATCCACCGGTGAATCTGGAGGAACTCGTCGTCGACGATGTAGCAGCCCGAGCGTTCCAGGGTCTTGATCAGGCCAAGCGGCGGCTGTTCGCAGAACGAGCCGCAGACGAGGACGCGGGCCTGGTCGAGCGGCCGCCTCGAGCTTTCGGCGCGCACGAGGCCGAGGTACTCCCGGAACAGCGACGTCGCCTCCTCGACCGGAAGGAGCAGCGCGGAGCGCAAGACCACGTACAGCTCGAAGGTCGGTATCTTCCACGGCTCCTTGCGCCGGAAGGCGTCGAGCTCCCTCACCAGCGCCCTGTTCTCGTTGTAGGCCGCGATCGAGGCGCGCAGCGCTTCCGCGTCGTACGGTCTCGCGCCGTGCTCGTGAAGCTCGCGCGCGAGCTCCGCAAGCTCCCTCCGATAGAAGCCGCCCCCGATCGCGGGATCGAAGTTCTGGGGGACGTCGAGGTAGCGGGAGAGCTTTGCCGGGAACTGCAGCTTCCACATTCCCGAGAGATTCCGGATGACGTCGCAGATCGCGGGGAAGATCATGCCGTCGAGGACGTCGTAGCTGCCGTTCAGTCCGAGCTCGATCGTGCTCCTGGGAATGTGGCAGATATACGACTGGTAGAAGGCGTCGCCGCGGATGATCTCCAGGTTCTCGCCGCCGCCGAAGACCCCGACCGGCAGCACGCCCTGAGCGTGGAAGATCTCGCGAGGAACGTAGACCGGCATGTAGCCAATCGCCTTTCCCCCGGTGATTTCTTTCCATCGGCGGACCGTCGGCAGGGAGTTGTCGCGGACGAGAGCCTCGGCCCGGTCCACGAGCTTGCCAAGCGCGCTCATCCGACCGGCGCCTCCTTGCCGTGCGCCTTCCAAAGGACCTCTTCGATGAGCTCGTCGCTCCACGACGCGCCCTCCGCCAGTCGTCGCCTCAAGAGGAGGAAGTCCGGCTCGCGGCACAGCTTGGTTCCTTCGTGGAACGCGCGGAAGCCGGCCCGCCCCTCGGTCATCATGTTGAGGGACAACCAGGCGCGATTCGACTCGCGGTTCGCATCCCAGTGTTCCAGCTTGTGCTTGCGCATGCTCTCCAGCGTCTTGGTGAGGCAGCCCGGCATCGTCGTGGCAAGCGACCAGACGAGGGCCTCGACCTCTTGGTCCAGAAGGGTGAGATCGACTTGGCCCCTGGCGAGGAGGGCCTTGCCGTCGGCCAACGCGGAGCCTGCCTTGGGCTCACCGTGGACCACACGTCCCCAGCTATCGGTCCAACGGTCGGTGATCACCAGAGGATTCACGACGAACGCTCCATCGACTTTGAGCGCGGGGACGATGTTCGTGACGAGACCGAGCCGGTGAGCCTTGTGCGCGCTCCACGGTTTGCACAGCGTGCAGCTCGACGTCGCGGCTTCGATCCCGACGTAGAGCGGCAGGAAGTCGGTGCTGCCGCCATCAGGGGCCGAGCCGTGCTTGGGACCTGCCTGGCCGAACAGCGCGAGGTCGGAAGCGACGGAGAAGTCGCAGGCCATGCCGATCTCCTGCCCGCCGCCGATCCTCATCCCGTTCACCCGGCAGATCACGGGCTTGTCGCAGTGGAGGATCGCCGTGACCATGTCGTTGAACAGGCGCATGTACTGGCGGTACTCCTCCGGGTGTCCCGCGTAGTAGCTCGCGTACTCCGCCGTATTGCCGCCGGTGCAAAAGGCCCGTGTCCCCGAACCGGTGAGGACCACCGCGACACAGCCGCGATCGTTCGATGCCCTCCTCACGCCGCCGATCACCCCCTTGACCATGGCGGTCGTGTAGGAGTTGAGCTGCGACGGGTTGTCGAGGGAGATCCAGACCACGTGCAGGCCCGGCACGGGTTGGTTCTCGGGGTCCCGCAGAGGAATCCGCTCGTAGAGGAGCCCCTGAGTCTCGCCGGGTAGCTCGAGGTCGTGGTCTTTGAAGTCCATGAATCAGCGCTCCGGCACGAGGATCACACGGCGAGGGAGTGCCTTCGCATGGATCTCGGCAAACGTCTCGTTGATGGAAGCCATCGGGCGCTGCTCGACGAACGACGTCACGTCGAGCTTTCGGGAGAGGGCGAGGTCGACCACCGCGGGGTAGTGCTCCGGGAGGCAAGCCCAGTTTCCCTGGACGGTCGCGTCGAAGGCCATCACGCTGGACAAATGCAGCTCGACCTTCTTGGGCGTGTAACCCACGACGGAGAGGTACGCCCCCTTGGCGAGGAGGTTGAATGCCGTCGCCTGGCCCGCCGGAGTCCCCGATGTTTCGAATATGCGATACCGCCAGGTGGGGATGCGTCGTTCGCCGGCGAACGCGCGGACCTTGGCCTTCAGGGCCTTGCCGTCGAGGAGATCTCCCCGCAGCGTCAACGACGCACCGTGACGCGACATGGTCTCCAGGCGGGAATCGTCGACATCGACCGCGATGACCGCGGCGCCGAGCGCGGCGGCGATCTGGACGCCGAAGCCTCCCACGCCTCCGACGCCGACGAACACGGCGACGTCCCCCGCAGCGAGGCGGCTGCGTCTGATCGCCTGGTAGGGTGTCGAGACGGCGTCGGCGATGACCGCGAGGTCGGCGAGCGAGAGCTCCGCGCGGTTCACGGCGGGATCGTCGAGATCCGGGACGGCGCAGAGGCCGTGCGCGGGAACCCGAACGTGAGTGGCAAACCCACCGTGAATGTCGCTCCCCGGGAACACCTGCTCGGGGCAGATCGCCCCGCGCCCGTCGCGGCACGCGTCGCATCGGCCGCACGGCATGACGGCCGGCACGACGACCCTGCGGCCGATCCACTCACTCGCGGCGGCGTCGGCGTCGACGACGATGCCGCTGATTTCGTGCCCGAGGACGAGCGGGAACCCATGCCGGGTCGGCACGCCGTCGTAATAGAAGCCCAAGTCGGTGTGGCAGACGCCGCAGCCGGCCACCTCCACGATCGCCTCGCCGGGAAGCGGGAGCTCGTCCCGCTCGACGAGCAGCATTGGCTCACCTGCGGCTCTCACGGTCCAACCGCTGACACGCATGCGCTGCTGCCTCCGTCCGTAGTATGTCTACCAGGTCGGTCCGGTGGGGCGGGTGAGTGCGATGCGGCGGACCAATTCGGTCCGCTTGCTCCATGGTCTTTCTGCCGGCTGATGGGTTCCTAGCGCTCCGGTTCCGGGGGGCCGGCGGGGAGGCCGAACAGCCGTGGGTCGAGCAGGGCGCGGGGATCGAAGATCGCCTCGCCGACCTTCGCTCCCCAGTGCAGGTGAGGACCCGTGACGCGCCCTGTCGCGCCCGACAAGCCGACGGAGTCTCCCGACTTGACCGTCGCGCCCTCTTTCGCCTCGATCTTCGACAGGTGCGCGTACACCGTGAAGAGCCCGCCCCCGTGATCGACGATGACCGTGCCCCCCGAGTAATAGAGCTCCGCGGCGAGGGCGACGCGCCCGGGTCCGGCGGCGAGGACGGGGGTGCCGGAAGCGGCGTGGAGGTCGATGCCGGGATGCGGAGCACGAGGCTCGCCGTTGAAGATGCGGCGGGTGCCGAACTCGGAGGTCGGTTCGCCCGGAACCGGCCTGACGAACGGCGACGCGGGCGGCGGGAGCGGGGTCCGCCGGGCGTAGATCGCGCCCAGTCGCTTCTTCTCGAGCGCGATGCGCGCGAGAGCCGACTTCGACGGATTGACGAACTTCGACTCGACCGTCAGTCGCTGTTCGGGGAACGACTTCGCCTCGACCTGAAGCGAAGGCGCGATCGCGAACGACGAGCCGTCCGCGCGCTTTGCCGTCAGCCGGTAGATCGCGGCGCCGGGGGCCGCGCCGAGCGGGATGACCCCCCAGGCGATCCACTCCGGATCAGTCGTCTCGCGCGGGGCCCGCGAAAACGCCAGAGGCGATCCTTGGAACGTGCCGTGTAGCTCCGAGACTTCCGGGTCCGTGACGACCTCGAACCTGACGACCTCACCCGGGACGTAGGCCCGGGCGAACGGGTGCGGCTCGATCCGTCCGCCGGCGGCGTCGACCGCGCGTGCCGCCGCCAAAACGAGGAGAAGCGCCGTCAGGTTGCGCGCGCGCCCGAGGCGCTGTACAAACTCAAGTCTCCCGCTCACGGACTGGAACTTAGCATGCCGTTCGGATCGATACTCGGCGCGATCGTCTTCGGGATCCTCGGGCCCGTTCTGGGAACACGCATGCTCGGCGCCGAAGCCGTCCCACTGAAGGTGATGGGCGCCTCTCTCGTCCTGCTCGGCCTGACGGTCGCCGCCGGACTCCTGATGCAAAGGGCGTGGGCCCGTTGGCTCGGCGTCGTCGTCGGTTTCGTCTTCGGGGCGTTCGCCATGGTCTCCCCGGACGACGTGTTCCATCTCACCTTGATGCTGGCCGCGGTCGCCGTTTCCGTCTTCCTCGCGATCCCCGCGACCGGGCGCCCCCGGAGCGATCCCGGGGTCCCGGCCCAGGCGCCTTCGGTCGCCTCCCGGGCGTTCTTCGCCATGGCTTCGATGGCCTTGGTCGGATTCTTAGGCGCCGCTCCGTTCGCGATCTTGCGTCCGCTCGCTCCGAGCGAAGCGCAGCTCGCCGAGTCGAGACAGACTGAAGCGCCCCCCGCCGCGCGCGACGAGCATCCCGCGGCTCCCGACGGGCGCCCGTCCGCTCCCGCGGGGCCGGTGGCATGGCATGACTTCGCGGACGGATTGAAGCAGGCAAAGTCGGGGCGCAAGCTGATCGTCGCCGATTTCTACGCGACCTGGTGCGGCCCGTGCAAGATCATGGAGAAGCGCACCTTTCGCGATCCGCGCGTCCTCACGCGCTTGAGGGACGTCGTTCCCGTGCGCGTGGATGCCGAGGAAACCGCCGACCGCGGCGGCCTCAAGGGCGCCGAGCTCGCGCTGCACTACGCGATCGAGGTCTACCCGACGATCGTGGTCGTGGACGGCGAAGGTCGCGAGCTCGCACGCAACACCGGCGTCATGAGCCCCGATGAGTTCCTCGCGTGGATCGACGCGGTCATCGAACGCGCGGGAACCTCGGTAGCGCGGACGTAGCGGCCGCTTCCGCCTCCCGTCTTACGCGTGCTAGAGTCGTCGGCTTCATTGACGAGGTCACGCGATGCCGCACAAGCGCCTGTTCATCCCCGGCCCGACCGAGGTCCGCTCGGAGAATCTCGCCGCCTTAGCTACGCCGCAGATTGGCCACCGAGGAGACGAGTTCAAGGAGCTCTACACCCGCGTCGTCCCGAAGCTCCAGCGGCTTCTCGAGACAAGCCAACCGGTCTTTCTCTTCACCTGCTCGTCGACCGGTGTGTGGGAAGCGGCGATCCGGAACAGCGTCAGGGAGCGCGTCCTGTGTTGCATGCAGGGGGCGTTTTCCGACCGTTGGCTGAAGGTGGCGGAGACGAACGGGAAGGAAGCCGTCCCTCTGAAGGTCGAGTGGGGGCGAGCGATCACCGCGCAGATGATCGACAAGGAGCTCGCCACGGGAAAGTTCGACGCGATCACCGTCGTCCACAACGAGACGTCCACCGGGGTGATGAACCGCATGGACGAGATCGCGGCCGTCCTGCGGAAGTACCCCGAGGTCTCGTTTCTCGTCGACGCCGTGTCCTCGATGGCCGGCGTGCGGATCCCCGTGGACGAGTGGCGCATCGACGTCTGCCTCGCGGGCCTGCAAAAGGCGTTCGCGCTTCCCGCCGGCCTGACCGTCGCGTCGGTTTCCTCCCGCGCGCTCGAGAAGGCCGGAAGCGTCAAGAACCGGGGGTATTACTTCGACTTTCTCGACATGGCGAAGTACGCCGAGCGCGGTCAGACGCCCGCGACGCCGGCCATTCCGCAGATCCAGGCGCTCGACGCGCAGCTCGACGACATCGTCGCCGAGACGCCGAAGGCTCGCTACGAGCGGCACGAGGGGCTCGCCCGCATCGTCCGCGACTGGGCGCGCACGCATTTCGCATTGTTCGCCGAAGAGGGGTACGAATCGCCGACGCTGACCTGCATCGCCAACACGCGCGGAATCTCGGTGGCGACGCTCAACAAAGAGCTCGGGAAGCAATGGGCCGCGATCTCGAACGGCTACGGCGACCTCAAGGAGAAGACCTTCCGCATCGCCCACATGGGCGACACGCAGGAGTGGGAGATTCGAGGCCTCCTCGCGGTGATCGACCGCATCCTGGGGCACTCGAGGTCGTGAGCGCACAGCCGAAGAGGGTGCTGATCTGCGACGCGATCGCGGCCGACGCGGTCGAGCGGATGCGCGCCGGAGGTCTCGTCGTCGACGAGAGGATCGGCATGTCTCCCGAGGCGCTCGAGGCGGCGATCGGCGACTACGAAGCCGTCGTCGTTCGATCGGCGACGAAGATCGGGGCGCAGCACGTGGCCGCCGCCAAGAGCCTGAAGGTGATCGTGCGCGGGGGGGTCGGCGTCGACAACATCGACGTTGCGTCCGCCGAAGCCGAGGGCGTGCGGGTGATGAACACGCCGTCCGCGTCGTCGACTTCGGTCGCCGAGCTCGCGCTGGCGCTGATGTTCTCCCTTGCGCGCCAGATCCCTCGCGCCGACCAGTCGATGAAATCGGGCGCGTGGGACAAGAAGACCTTCGCCAAGGGGATGGAGCTCGAGGGAAAGACCTTGGGCATCCTGGGCGTCGGGCGCATCGGTCGCGCGCTCGCCGGCAAGGCGTCGGCGCTCGGCATGGTCGTCATCGGCGCCGATCCAGCGCTCGGCACGACCGGGAGCGTCGACGGCCTCACGCTTCTCGGACCCGAAGACGTCTACCGCCGCGCGGATTTCATATCGCTGCATCTGCCGAAGGTCGCGGGCACGCCCGCGACGATCGGACCCCTGCAGCTCGCGCAGATGAAAAACGGGGTGTTCCTCGTCAACTGCGCGCGCGGCGGCGTGGTCGACGAGGCCGCGCTCTACGCCGCGCTCGAATCCGGCAAGGTCGCGGGCGCGGCGCTTGACGTGTTCGAGGTCGAGCCGCCCAAGGACCTCAGACTGGTCGGCCACTCTCGGGTCATCGCGACGCCGCACGTCGGGGCCTCGACCGTCGAGGCTCAGGCGCGCGTCGGGCTCGAGGTCGCGGAGCTCCTGCTCGCGGAGCTCTAGATGAAGTCCCCTCAATCCGAGAAAAGCCGTCTCGACAAGGTGACGGTCCAGGCGATCACGGAAGTAGCCCGTGGGATCGAGACCAAGATCGAAAAGCACGGGAAGCCCGAGGTCTCGTTCCCGGTGCGCTCCCTGAGCAACGTTCGCTACGACCCCAAGAAGGGCTTTTTTGAGATCGGCAAGGGAAAATCCGTCCGCGCGTTGACGGTCAACACGGCCAAGACGTTCGCCCAAACGCTGAAGATGATGGCGCTCTCGAAGGAGCTGGTGCTGACCAGCGACTTCGCCACGAAGAGGGACGCCTACTACCAGTCGAAGAACTGGGGCGAGGCGATGTTCGACGAGCAGACCGAATCGGACATGGTCATGGACGACATCGAGGCGATGTTCTCCGTGAGCGGGGTGAGCCGCGAGCAGCTCCGATACATCCCCGACGAGCACGGGGGCGCGGTCGCCGGTGAGCTCATCGTCAACGACACCGATCTCGAGACGGGCAAGGTCGAGCGCATCGACTGCACGAAGTTCGGTTCGGGCGCCTACTCGATCCCTTCACTCGTCGAGCACCTCACCTTCGAGACCAAGGCCAAGTTCATCCTGTGCATCGAGACGGGAGGCATGTTCCAGCGCTTGCAGAGCCACAAGTTCTGGAAGAAGTCGCACTGCATCCTCATCTCGATGGCCGGCGTGCCCACCCGCGCGACCCGGCGCTTCGTCAGGCGGTTGTCGGATCAATGCAAGATCCCGGTCTACGCGTTCGTCGATTGCGATCCCTACGGGATCTCGAACATCTACCGCACGCTGAAGGTCGGCTCGGGGAACGCGGCCCACATCAACCGGTTCTTCTGCGTGCCGCAGGCGTCGTTCCTCGGGGTCACGCCGAACGACATCGTCGACTACAAGCTCCCCACGCACCCGCTCAAGGATGTCGACGTCAAGCGCGCGAAGGACGCCCTGAAGAACGACCCCTTCTTCAAGATCCACAAGCCGTGGGCGCGCGCGATGGAGCAGCTGATCACGATGGGCGTGAGGGCCGAGCAGCAGGCGCTCGCCCGGTGGGGCCTCAACTACGTGATCGACGAATATCTGCCGCAGAAGCTGAAAGCCATCGACAAGTTCCTACCTTAGCTGGCCGAACAGGGACGCACTTCTTTTTCATCCAAAGCGGTATCCGGGGAGCTTTGGATGAAAAAGAAGTGTGTCCCTGTTCGACTAGCTGACGTCGGAGCCGCCGGGAACGATCAGCGCCGGGTCGATGCCGATCGCGGCGAGCGACGCCAACCAGAGATCGTCGGGTGGCGTGTCCAGCACGAGCCGCGGGTCGACCGCTGCCACGATCCATGAGCCCTCGTTGATCTCTTGCTCCAGCTGGCCGGGCGCCCATCCGGCGTAACCCGAAAAACAGTGGAACCTTATCCCCGTGTCCTGGCAGAGATGCTGGAGCGTCCTCGTCGAAGCGCTCACCTGCAATCCGTCGAGCACCGCGCGCCCCTCCGGGTCCTCGAGGCCGCCGTCGTAAAGGACCAGCCCCTGCTCCGGCTGGACCGGGCCGCCCACGCGCACGCGCTTGGCGGGGTCGCCGGAATAGCTGATCTCGTGGTCCTTGCAGAGGTCGCGCAAGAAAATAGGCGACTCGCGGTTGATCACCAGCCCCAGCGCGCCGTCGTCGCTCTGCTGGAGAAGCAAGACGACCGACTGCTTGAAGTTCGGGTCGGTGAGCTGCGGCACCGCGATCAGGAAGCCGGGCGCCAGCGTCTTGCCCTCGTGTTGGTCGTCCATCGCGTTCCCAGTATGACGCGCCTCACGCTCCGAGGCGAGATCCGAAACGGCGCACGAGGATCCCGGCAGCGGCGAACACCGCCGCCACGGCGAGCCCCGGGAATACGGGTTCGATCGAAAGCCAGGGGACGCCTGCCCGCTGCGCGCCGAGGACCCACGCCGACGCGACCGCGCCGGCCGCCGCCATTCCCGCCGCCGCAAAGCGCGGATCCGGGCGCAGCGGCGGGAAGAACGCGCCGAGGAGCGGAGCCAGCAACACCGCCGTGCCCACGCTCCCGAATCCGTACCAGAGGTTCACGACCGACGTGGACATGAGCGCGACCCCCGCTGCGATTACGCTTCCGCCGATCAGCCCGAATCGTTCGCCGCGGATCGTCCAGGCGGCGGCGCTCCCCACGCGCGCGATCAGATCGCGCGAGAGCGTGA
>JAYUCM010000065.1:0-2349 GCA_043740355.1 Acidobacteriota bacterium
GGTCCGCCGGATGCTCTCCGATCCCGCGCTCGTCAAGCTGCTCGGCCGGCTCGACGTCGACTTCCGGATCGGGATGGACGAAAAGCGTTACGTCAAGGAAGATGTCGGCGTCGTGGACCAAGCCGCGAAAGGCAAGGTCCTCGTCGAGAGCCTCGCGCTGACGATCCGGAAGGGCGACGAGGTCGTCTTCAGGAAGTCCTACCGGGGGCGTAGGTCCAGGAAGGCCGAGGCTTTCAATCCGGGAGCACCCGTAGAGGGCGGCTACTTGATGAGGGTCAATTCCGCCGAGGTGGACTGCGTCGAAATCGCCGAAGCGCTCCTCGCCAATTTGGACGAGAACCAGCTCAAGGTGGCGAGGGGATCAAATGACAAGTACATCCTTGCTGCGGCGGCAGCTTTGTCCGACTCGTGGCGGGGTGGCAGCGCTCCCAAGAGCGAATCAGGAAACGAAGGGGCAAGCGACGATGATTAGCGCGAACCGAGGTCTCGTCCTGTGTGGGGTTGTCCTGGCTCTCGTCCCGAGCCCATCGAAGGCGCAGGAAGGCGCCCAGGTCGAGTCCAAGAGCAAGCCGGTCTTCGTGAGCCAGCCCGTGGTGCCCACCATCACGCCGGCGGTACGGGACCTTCCCGACTACCAGCCGGATCCCAATCTGTTCGGTCTCGAGATGAAGCGGCGCGAGGACTACGGCTTCATCCCGATCGAGTACCCCATCAAGCCCACGTTGGACCCGCTCTTCGAGCTGCAAAGCTCGGCCGCGCCCCTTCAACCCGACGGCTTCGGCACCCTCATTCACAACTACGCGGGACAGACTTCGAGCCAGTCGCCACCCGACACGACCGGCGACGTAGGTCTCACCTATTTCGTCCAGTCGGCGAATCAGGCGGTCTCGACCGTGAGAGTGATCGACAAGACCACCGGCGCCAACGCGAAGACCTTCACGATTCAATCCCTGGCCACCGCGTCCCCGTGCAACTCCGGCTTCTGCGACGCCGTGGTGAACTACGACCGGGCGGCCGATCGCTGGATGATCAGCGAGCTCCCGAGCAGCGGCGGAAGCATCTGCGTCTACGTCTCGACGAGCGGCGACCCGACGGGCACCTGGTACGCCTACACGTTCGCAGTGGAGACCAGCACGACGGATTATCCGAAGTACGGGGTCTGGCCGCAGAACGGGAACGGCGGGTCGTACCTGATCGGCGTCAACGCGGGGTCGGGCGGTCGCGACATCTTCGCCCTCGATCGCGCGAAAATGCTCGCGGGTCTGCCCGCCACCTTTCAGAAGTTCACGGTGGCCCGCCTGCCGAACTCCGGGTTCCAGCTGGTCCTCCCCTCCGCGATGCAGGGGAACACGCCGCCGCCCAACGGCGAGCCGGCGATCTTCATGCGCCCCCACGACGACGAAGCGCAAAACGGCGCGAGCACTCCCACGTCCGATCTGATGGACATGTGGTCCCTCAGCGTGGACTGGGCCACGCCGGCCAACTCGACGCTGACCCAGCTCACCGCGCTTCAGATCGGCGACTACGACATGACCCTCTGCGGACTCGGAAACATCTGGAACTGCATGCCGCAGCCGGGCACCACGCAGAAGCTCGACCCGATCCGCGAGCCGCTCCACTTCCCGCTGCAGTACCGGAACTTCGGCACCTATCAGACGCTCGTGGGCACCTTCCCCGAGGACGTCGACGGCACCGATCACTCGGCGCTCCGCTGGTTCGAGATTCGCAAGACCGGCGCCGGCGCGTGGACCCTCTTTCAGGAAGGGCTCGTGGGCGGCGAAGCCAACGTGCACCGTTCCGTCGGATCGATCGCGATGGACGGCTCGGGGAACATCGCCATCGGCTACACGCGAACGGGCACCACCGCCCCCTTCTACCCCTCCATCTATTACAAGGGTCGCCTCTCGACGGACACCGCCGGCACGATGCCCCAGGGGGAGTACCCGATCCAGGACGGAACGTTCTCCAAGACGGGGAACGAGCGTTGGGGGGACTACGCCGGAATGGCCATCGATCCCGTGGACGACTGCACGTTTTGGTTCACCACCGAATACATGACCTCGAACTCGGCCGTCGCCACCAAAGTCGCCGCCTTCAAATTCGACGCGTGCGGGTGCCTCGCCGTGCCCGCGGCCCCGACCGCGTCGGCGTCGGTCCCGCAGAACAACCGGATCGACATCGGCTGGAACGACTCCGCCACCGCGTCGATCGTGCAGTACCTCGTCTTCCGGTCCACGACGGCCGGCGGTCCGTACACGCAGATCGCGACGGTCGCAGATTCCAGCCCCGGGGCCGGAAACGGACCGTCGTACAACTACCACGACGACACGGTGAGCGGCGGCACGCGGT
>JAYUCM010000066.1:0-14201 GCA_043740355.1 Acidobacteriota bacterium
TCGACGATCCCCTCTTCGCTCGCGAACTGGTTGGCGTTCATGATGCAGACGACGCGATTCGCGTGGATGTCCTCGTGCTTTTCGTAGAGGCGCTCCATCGACCGCATGATCGTCGTCTTGCCCGTGCCGGAATTCCCGATCATCAAGAGGTTGCCGAACCGCTCGCCCTGGAGGTGCTTGAAAATGGCGACCGACACGAATTTCAGGGTCTCCTGCTGGCCGATGACGTCGGCTTGCAGGAAGTTGTTGATCTCGACGGGTTTCATGCGGGAAGTATAGCTGGCCCCGCTGAGGGCGCGACCGCCTACGCCTCGAAGATCGAAGCGACCGGAATCGCGAGCCCCGGCAAAACGTCGTCGCCGTCGAGAACGTCCGCGGCACCGAGACGGCGCGGAGCCAGGAGCGTTCGATGCACGGTCACTGCGCGGCGTTCCGGATCGACGATCCAGACGAGCCGGGCTCCGGCCGCGAGATAATCGGCGACCTTTGCGTGGATCTCACCGGCGCGATTGGACGGGGAAAGGACCTCGACGGCAAGATCGGGGGCTCCTCGGAAGAAGCGCCTGCGATCGGTCACGGCATTCCACCTCTCGCGGATCACGAACGAGACGTCGGGGCCGCGGACCGTGTCGGGCTCGCGGGCGAGGAGGAAACCGCCGTCGCACAGGACTTGGCCTGCACCGTGAGCTCGCGCGAACTCGTCGAGCAGCACGATTATTCGCGCTTGAACCTGCGCATGGAGGGGGAACGGGCGCGGCTCGGCGATAAGGAGACCGGCTTGCAATTCGTGGCGGAAGCCGTCTTCGGGAAGACCTGCGAGGTCGTCTTCGGTCATGAAGAAAGCCTACGACCGTTGCCCCCAGCCGTCCACCCGAACTGCGCCGTTCCCGGTTGCGTTCCGTATACAGTAACGGCGGCGGTCGGAACGGCCTCCGCGTCCGCTCCGCCAGGAGGTCTCCATGCTTGGCTTCGTGTTGTTCCTCGTGATCGCGATTCCGGTCCTGTACGTCCTCGCCCGCCAGATCCGCCGCGCGCTCTATGTGCGCGACGCCGAAGGGCGCCGCGTCCGGACGGGCATGACGGGGCTCATCGGCCTGGTCGTCGGCCTGCTGCTGGTGCTGCTCCTCGTCATGGTCAGCTCGGTCCGGGTCGTGCCCGTCGGTCATGCGCTGGTGATCTTCAACACGATCGCGAAGAGCTTCAGGCTATCGCAACAGGGCGTGACGTTCGTCTGGCCGGTGATCAGCCAGACGGCGCAGTACGACCTCAGGCGGCTGGAGTACACGATGTCCAGCACGCAGGGGGAAGGGCGCAAGGCGAACATGGACGACTCGCTGTGGTCGCCCACGAAAGAAGGGTTGCAGGTCGGCATAGACCTGACCGTTTGGCACCACCTCGACCCGCAGCGCCTGATCGTCATCCACCAGAAGATCGGTCCCGACTACGAGGAAAAGATCATCCGGCCCGCCGTGCGCTCCGTCATCCGCCTCGTCATCTCCGAATACGGCGTGATGGACGTCTACTCGTCGAAGCGCGCGGCGATCCAGGACGAGATCAACGTCAAGGTCAAGGAGCTCCTCGAAAAAGACGGCTTCGTGATCGACGAGGTCGTCCTGCGCGACGTGCGCTTCACGGAGCAGTTCGGCAAGGCGATCGAGGCCAAGCAGATCGCGCAGCAGTCGGCCGAGCAAATGAAATACGTGCTCGAGAAGGAGTCTCGCGAGGCCGAACGGAAGGTGATCGAGGCCACGGGGCGCGCCAAGGCGATCGAGACGATCAACGAGGCGCTCCGGCAGAACCCGAACTACATCCGCTACCTCTACGTGGACAAGCTGTCGGACAAGATCAGCGTCATCGTCTCGGACCAGAACACGATCATGGATCTGAAGGGGATCATGGAGAACAAGTCCAAATGAACGCAGCCTCGCGCATCCTGGCGGCCGCGGCGCTCAGCCTAGGGACGCTCGCGTGCTCCAAGGACAAGCCGCCTGCGCCGGCGGCGACGCTTGCGCCCGGCGCATCGACGGCGTCGACCGCGCTGCCTCCTCCCCTGACCGCCGGTCCGGCGAAGCCGAACCTCGTCCTCGTCACGATGGAGGCGACGCGGGCCGACCACCTCGGCTGCTACGGCGACGCGGCCGCCGCAACGCCGGGCCTCGACCGGCTCGCGCGCGAGGGCGCGCTGTTCACCCAGGCGATCGCGGTCGCCCCGCTGACGCTTCCGTCCTGCGTGTCGATCCTCACCGGCCTCTACCCGCCGCGGCACGGCGTGCGCGACGACAACGGCTTCAAGCTCATGGAAGCGGAGACGACGCTCGCTGAGCACCTGAAGGCGCAGGGGTATGAAACCGCGGCGTCGGTCGGGGCCCGCATCCTCGCCGGAGACGCGGGCTTGAAGCAGGGGTTCGACAGCTACGCCGAGCCGAAGCGCCTGCCCCGGGCCGGTCAGTTCGTCGTCACCGAAGCGATCGAGACGATCAACCGGATCAAGGGCCGGCCGTTCTTCGTCTGGGTGCAGCTCGACGACCCGCACGCGCCGTACCTTCCGCCGCCGGACTACCGTCAGCGCTTCGGCAAGCGCCTCTACGACGGTGACGTCGCTTACACCGACGCCCAGTTCAAGCGCCTCTTCGACCACCTGCGCGCTTCGGGGCTCTTGGACGGCACGATGGTCGTCGTGACGGCGGACCACGGCGAGAGCCTCGGCGAGCACGGCGAGGAGACGCACGGGCTGTTCCTCTACGACAGCACGCTGAGGGTGCCGATGATCGTGCGGTATCCGCCGCGGATCGCCGCGGGGACGAAGTTCGACGGCCTCGTCTCCGGCGTCGATCTCGTGCCGACGGTCCTCGAGCTGATGGGGCTGCCCGCGATGGCGTCGGTGCAGGGCGAAAGCTGCGCGGCGCGCCTGCTGGGCGTCAACGCTCCCGAGCGCGAGGTGGTCTACGCCGAGTCGCTGTTCGGAGAGCGGGCCTACGGGTGGACGCCGCTTCACGCGCTGCGCTCGTCGAAGGAGAAGTTCGTGAGCGGCCCCGTGCCCGAGCTGTACGACCTCGAGCGCGATCCTGGGGAGACGATCAACGTCGCCTCGAACGACCTCAAGGCGGTGGACGAGACGTGGCGGCCCTCGCTCGACGAGGCGCTGCGCGTCATCGGAGGCGCCCAACCGGAGACGGCGCCGGCGCAAGACGGCAAGGCGGCTCATCGCGACTTGAACGGTCTGGTCGCGGCGCACAACCTCTACCTGAGGGCGCGGACGACAATCGAAGAGGGGCACGCGGAGCAGGCCGGACCGCTCCTCAAGCAGGCGCTGGCGCGGGACCCCGGCAACCCCGCCGTCACGTCGCTGTACGCCGCGCTGCGCGCCGAGCCTGCGCCGCAGTCCGGGGGCGTGCCCAGCAGCTTCGCCAGCGCATGGAACCTCGGTAACGCGCTCTTCGTGAAGGGGAAGCTCGACGAGTCCGCGAAGGCGTTCCGCGCCGCGCTCGCGTTCAACCCCGGCAGCGCCGAAACCCATTACGCGTTGGGGAACGTCCTGGCCGCGCAAGGGAACGCGGCGGGCGCCGAAGCCGAGCTTCGGGCCGCGGTCGCGGCCGATCCGACGATGGCCGTCGGCTGGAACAAGCTGGGCATCGTGCTCGACAAGGCGAATCGCCGCCCCGAAGCGCTCACCGCGTTTTCTCGCGCGCTCGACGCGTCGCCCGACGACCCCGATGCGCTCTTCAATCGCGCGAAGCTCGAGCTTCTGGAGAAGAATCTCCCCGACGCGAGGCGCGATCTCGATCGCCTTCTCAAGGCGCACGCGGACTATGCCGCCGGACGATTCCTCGAGGCCCATCTTTGCGTGGCCGAAAAGAACAACGACGGTGCGAAGGCGGCGCTGACCAAGTTCTTGGCGCTTCCGAAAGCGGACCCGAGGATGAAAGTCGCGGCAACGGACATGCTCCAGAAGCTTGGAGGTTGACGCGCTCGAGCTGCGCCTCGTTATCTACGCCCGAACGCGATCGTCTCGCGCGCATGCCCCTTGACGGAGTGGCAAAAGAACCGGTGCAGCGTGTCGATCTCAAGATCGTCGAGCGCCTGCCCGGAGTGTCCGGCTACGGACTGTTTGCATGGACATTCTTGGAACCACTATGCCTAAGGGGGGGGGCCTTGCCGAGCGGAATCTCCGCGGTCACGGTCGTCCCCTTGCCCGCTGCGGATTCGACGCGGAAGGTGCCCCCGACCATCTCGAGCCGTTCCTTCATGCCGAGCAGTCCCAGACGTTTACGTCCCCGAGTGAGCATCACGCGCTCCACATCAAAGGACTTTCCGTCGTCCACGATCTTCATGCGCACACGGGCGCGCAGTCTCTGAATGGTCAGCTTCACGCGGCTGGCTTTGGCATGACGGGCTACATTGCTGAGCGCCTCCTGCGCCACGCGATAAAGGACCGTTCGCTTGACGATGTTCATTCGTTCAACCTGGGCGAAGGCCGTCAAACTCGTGCGCACACCCGACCGATCCGTGAACTCCGTCATGAGGGCGCGGAGAGCTGGAGTCAGTCCCAGGTCGTCCAACACCGGCGGCCGCAGCTCCCGGGCAAACTTATGCACCGTGTCCATGGATTTCGATACCAGCCGTTGCGCCCGCGCGATTCTCTTCTTCAGACCCGCGAGGTTGGTCGCCGTGCCCCGCGTCAACGGTGCCAGATGGACATTGATGCTCGCCAGCGTTTGGGCGACTTGATCGTGCAGCTCGCGGCTGATGCGCTTTCGTTCCTCCTCCTGCGCATGCAGGATGCCATGGGCCATGCGCCGCAATTGCACTTCCATGTGGCGCGAGTGCTGGAGCCACTCCGTCTTCAGCTTGTCGCTTTCCTTGAGCTTTTTCTCGACGAGCAGCCGCCGGGCGATCTCCCGGGACAACACCCGGTTGCGTTCGGCCATGACGTCCAGGCGGCGTCGCGCGTCCTCGGCGTCCTTGCTGGCGGTGATGTCTCCGAACGCCACACGGCACGACCGATTGTTCCCGTTGGGCGAGACCGTTGGGGTCGCGCGGAAGCCGGCCCAAAAAGTGCTTCCCCCTGGCTTCACGATCAGCGCATCACAAGTCACGTCCTTGGACCCGGCGAACGCCTTCTCCAGGCAGGCCTGCAGGCCGGGCCGGCTCTCCTCCGACACGAAGTGCGAGAAGCGCCGCCTGATCAATCGGGACCGTTCTACGCCGAGCAATGCGGCTCCCGTCAGATTCACTTCCAGGATCGCGCCCGAATCGTCGATCGAAAAGTAGCCCACGGGCGCGAAATCGTAGAGGTCGGTGTAATTCTCCAGCGCCGCCTCGAGCTCATTCCGGGCTATGTGGAGCTCGGCGTTCTGCATCTCCAGTTCGATCTGGTGGACCTCCAATTCGTGGAACACCCGCTGGGAGCCGGATTCCGCCTCCTGCTCGCGCAGGCGCGCTTCCGCGCGACGGCGCAGCTCGGCCGGATCGGCCGAGCGGGCGGGCGTCTCGCGGATGGCGGGACCCTTATGCTTTATCGGGTGCTGCCGCTTTTCTTGCACGATCTTTGGCTCCTCGACGGTCGGAGGCAGGCGCCGTCGACTTGACCTCGCGTTGGTCCAGCTGCGCGGACTGTTCCGCGACGTGCTTTTCCAGAACGCCGTGCTTCGCCCGGAGTTGCGCTTCCAGAGTCTTGGCTACTGTGATGTTGGTGAAGGTGATCACCACGCCGTCGATGCGGTCGTCGAGCGTCCGGTACGGCATGATGCGCACCGTGAACCAGCGCCCGTCCCGCGAGTTGACCGGTCTTTCCGCAAAGCCCAGCTTCCGCAGGACCTCGGCCGCGTCCGCCGCCAGCTCCGGGTAGAGCAGGTCGGAGGCGAGGTCGGTGATAGGACGGCCCACGTCGCCGGGGATGAGCTGGATGAGCTTCGTCGCCGGTGTCGTGAACCGGCGCACGTTGAGGTCGTTGTCCAAGAACAAGGTGGCGATGTCCGTGCTGTTGAGCAGGTTCTTCATATCGTTGTTGGACCGGGACAGCTCGTTCACCCTGTCCTGCAACTCCGTATTGACCGTCTGAAGCTCCTCGTTCAGCGACTGCATCTCTTCCTTGGAGGTGGTGAGCTCCTCGTTGGTCGACTGGAGCTCTTCATTGGTGGACTGCATTTCTTCGTTAGTGGACCTGAGCTCTTCCTGAGAGGTTTGCATCTCCTCGCGGGTGATCTGCAACTCCATGGAGACCTGCTGGTGTTTCCGCCCCAGTTCCTCGTACTGGGCATCGTGGACCGTAGCTTTTCCGGGCTGGCCAACTTGTCCCGGCTCTTTTGTTTCCGGCGGTGGGACCACGTCGGAAAAAACGATCATCACCGATCCACGCAGGGGCTCCGGCGCCTCGAGCCGCTGGACCGTGATCGTCACGTATTGCTTCCCGCCGTCGGTTCCTAGTCGTAGCCGCTCGAGCGTGACGGCGCCTGCCTGCCGGAGCGCTCTCTGGAAGGCGTTGGTGAGCTCGTAGCGCAAGCCCTCGCGGGCCATGACGAAGATGTTCCAGTTGGCTTTGCCCGCGGCCGGTTCCAGGTATTTCCCCGTCCGGCCGCTGACATAGAGGATGTTTCCCTTGTCGTTGGCGAGCACCGCGGGCGGGGCGAACCGCTCCAGGACGAGCTGGTCCGCGAGTGACTGGACGCTGGGCGGCGCCTTCGCATCCGGGCGCGCCTTGAATTCGGCGGGCAACGGCGGGGCAAAGGATGAGGGAAACTCCATCGGCTCCGTCCGCGTGATGGACTCGGTTCGCCGATAGAGTCTCGACTTGGCGCCGAGGGAGGCAAACATGTCGGTGAAGCCGCCGACCGTCTCCGCGCTGCCGAGAAACAGGATACCGCCGGGATTCAGGCTGTAGTGAAACAGCGGAATGACTTTTTTCTGCATCTCCGGCGCGAGGTAGATCAGCAGGTTACGGCAGCTCAAGATATCCAGCTTGGTAAAGGGTGGGTCCATGATGAGGCTCTGCGGGGCAAGCACCACCATTTCCCGGATCTCCGTGCGCACCTGGTAGCCGTCTTCAACCTTGGAAAAAAACCGGTCCAGGCGTTCCGGCGATACGTCGGCGGCAACGTTCACGGAATAGACGCCGCGGCGCGCCTTGTCGATCGCGTCCTTGTCGAGGTCGGTGGCGAAGACGTTCAGCGAAATCTGCTTCGCGGGCTTGAGCTTCGCCATCGCCTCCTTGAACACCATGGCGAGGGAATAGGCCTCTTCACCGGTGGAGCAGGCGGGCACCCACGCTCGCAGGACATGCCCGGCCGGCTGGCGGGCGAGGAGCGCGGGGAGGACGGTTTCGCGTAGCTCCTCCCAGGAGGCACTATCGCGAAAGAAGCTCGTCACCCCGATCAACAATTCCTTGAACAGCAGATCCAGCTCCTGCGAGTTCTCCTGCAGGTACCGAATGTAGGACGTGAGCTTGTCGATCCGGTGGATGCCCATGCGGCGTTCGATCCGGCGGGACAAGGTGTTCTTCTTGTAGAGCGAAAAGTCATTACCGGTGTGGACACGCAGCAGGATGATCGCCTTGTCCAGCGCGCTCTGCGTCTTCTCTTCCAGCACCTGTTCGAGGCCGAGGACGAGCGGTGTGCGATGAAGGTAGGCGAGGATCCTCCCTGGCAGATCGTCCACGGGGGCCACGATGTCCGCCAACCCGGAATCGATCACGCTGCGCGGCATCCCGTCGAATTTGGCCGTTGCGGGATCCTGCACGAGAACCACGCCCGCCTTTTCTTTGATGGACCGCAGCCCCAGCGTACCGTCACTGCCCATGCCCGAAAGAATGACCCCGATGCTGCGCTCCTGCTGGTCCTGGGCAAGAGAGCGGAAGAAGAAATCGATCGGCAGGCGCAGTCCGCGCGGCGATGCCGGCTCGAGCAGGTGGAGCACCCCGTGCAGGATCGACATGTCCTTGTTCGGCGGGATCACATAGACGTGGTCCGGCTGAACGACGGTTCGATCCTTGACCTGAACGACCTTCATCCGGGTGGTGCGCTGAAGCAACTCGGGCATCATGCCCGTGCGCGTCGGGTCCAGATGCTGGACGATCACGAAAGCCATGCCGCTGTTCGCCGGCACGTGCGACAGAAAACGCTCCAGTGCCTCCAATCCGCCGGCAGAGGCGCCTATGCCGACGACGGGGAACCGTGCGCCAGCAGGCGAGGCGGATTTTTTCGCGCGCGCGGCGCCGACGGGCTTTTTCTTTCGGCGTGTCGATGAAACCGTCTTTCGCATGCCCCCCTGTCCCTGTGTCCCTCACGCAGACACGAATGCTGCACCGGCCGGGCCGGATGATTCAACCAGAATTTTCTCGACATCGCCATTACCGGGGGGTGCGAACGCTCAAAACCTCATGAGGGCATAGCCTTTCCCCCTACTTCAGCAGCGCGATGCCGTACGGCATCGAGATTTCGATGGCGGTCCGGTCGTCGAGCTCGCCGATGCGCCGGAGGCTCTCTTCACCCGACGACGAGAACTTGGCCTGGAGCTCGGGATAACTGTCGAACCTCTGGACGGCTTCGTACGACTGCATCGCCCGTGTTCCTTTCGCCGCGACGGCTTTCCACGTCCCCGCGACCGCCTTTTCTTCGTTCGCATACCACGACCACCGGGACTCGGGCAGGTGGTCGATGACGACGACTTCTTCCGCCATCGCACGTGCAAGATCGATCGCGGCGCCCGTATCGCGCATCTCATGGAGGCAGAACTCGAACAGGACGACGTCGCCGGGCAGGTCGAGATCGTAGAAGTCGCACGCGACGACCGACACGGACTTCTGGAGCGCCAGGTCGGCGACCCTTTGCTCGAGCCGTTCCAGGGCCGACGGGTCGTTGTCCACCGCGACGACCTTCCGGCACGACGGCGCGTAGCCTATGAGCTGGCCCCCTCCTGCACCCACGTGAATCACGATCTTCCCGCTGAAATCGTGGAACGACGTGAGATTGGCGACGATCAGATCGAGGTCGGTGGGCATCGATTCATCCTACGCGCCCCAGAACACGTCCGCGAATGAGCATC
The DNA here is from genome assembly GCA_043740355.1 of Acidobacteriota bacterium. Classification (GTDB taxonomy): domain Bacteria; phylum Acidobacteriota; class Polarisedimenticolia; order Polarisedimenticolales; family DASRJG01; genus DASRJG01. The sequence goes on from JAYUCM010000066.1 coordinate 9,040, forward strand.
ACGCGATATGCGGTCATGTTCGAGCTGCCCTCTCTTCGCCGACGGATATCGCAAGTCCATCGGGATCGACGTACTGGGCGAGCCGGGCACCGAACATGTCTTTCGGCTCCTGAATGCAGGGGACGTTTTCTTCGACCATCTTCTTGTGAAACGCGTCGAGATTCGGAACGCTCAGGCCGGGACGGCACCCGCCGGGTGGCGTATCGGGCCCTTCGGTCAGGTGAAGAGCAAGAGTTGCGCCGTCGGTTGCGAATTCCGTCCACCCGGGAGATTCGAATCGGAGCGGCAGTCCGACCACGTCGCGATAGAACGACACGGCCCGTTTCATGTCGCTGACGAAAACGATCGCGTAATTCACTCGCATGCCGAAGCTCCTTCTCGTCGCGGCTCAACCGATAGGCCACCCGGCACGCGTCAGCTCGAAGCGAATGACGCCGGGCTCCGAGCCCTCGCCGATCGGACGGAAGCCGCACTTCGTAAGAACGCCGATCGAAGGCGCAAGCTGGGGCAGAGTCTCGGCGATCGCTCGTCGCACCCGGGGCATCGCGAAAGCGTGGGCGAGGAGCCCTCGCGTCGCCTCCGAGGCATAGCCCCGGCGCCGGCGATCGCTCACGATGCCGTACCCGACCTCGACGGTGCCGTCAGCCGACGGCGGCCCCTTGTACCCGCCGCTCCCGATCAGGGTGCGGCCGACGTCGTCGCTCTTCAGCACGATGAAGTGGAGCCACCAGCCCGCGTTGTGCGGTCCCTCTAGGAGTCGCGCGAGCGTGTACTCGAGCGCCGGCGCATCGAGGTATTCCGGCGGCCACGTGTCCGGCACGGAAGCAGCCAGGCTCGCCGCGAGGGCGCTCGATCCGGCCAGGGCCGACCGCGTCGATTCCGGTGTGGCCGGCACCAGGTCCAGACGTTCGGTGACGATCACGCGACCGGCACCTCGCTCATCAGCGCGAACTGGTTGCCGTCGGGATCGGTGAACTCCGCCAACCAGAGCTCGGACTTCGGCGTTCGATGCACGACGTGCGGCTCCGCGCGAAACGACACGCTCTGTTCCTTCAGTGACGCATGCACGGCGCGGATGTCGTCCACCTGAAAGTAGATGGTCGCGCCCCGCTGCGCCTTCTGACCCTCGGACATCACGCCAACGAGGAGCCGGATGCCCCCGCAGTTGAAAAACGCCATCTGCGGCGGGGCCGCAAACAGAAACGGGATTCCGAGAACGTCCCGGTAGAAGGCGACCCCTTTGTCGAAGTCTTCCACAGGAATCAGAAGCTGGCCGATCTTCGCGTTGGCGAGGTTCACGTCGATCTCCGCACCACGGTTTACGTTTCCGGCGTTCCGGTGTCCTCGAGTCCCTGGCTCAACTCCGCTCGCGCCGCGCCGGCAAGCGCCTGATACCGGGTCCGGAACGCATCGAGCTTTTCGTCCGCGAGCTCTTCCAGATCGAGTAGAGCGTTGTGCGCGCCGTGGGTTGCGCGGATCAGCTCGTCAAGCTTCACCTGGATCGCCTCGGTGTCCCGATTCTGGGTGTTCTGGATGAGAAACACCATCAGGAACGTGACGATCGTCGTGCCCGTGTTGATCACCAGCTGCCAGGTGTCGCTGAACCCGAAGAGCGGACCGGTGACGAGCCACAAGGCGATGACGCCCACCGCGACGACGAAGACCCTTGGCCGGCCGCAGAAGCGCGACGCCCCTTTTGCGAACCGGAGGTACCAGCTCGTGTTCCGCATTCGGGACCTCGCTTCGGGCGGCTCGACGGCCCTGGGCGGAGCCTAACGCAGATCACGCGTGCCGGCGACGATTCCGTGGGTTGAACGTCGGTGCGGGTACTCGCGTTACTGCGACGGATCGACCGACGGAGCGGGGAGCGCCGCGATCGGCGGGAGCCCGACGGGCTCCGACGCCGGTACGGATCTCTTGGGACGCGATTTCGGCCGCGCGGCCGCACGCTTCTTCTCCGAGCGGCGACGGGCGAGCAGCGACTCGAGCGTCTTTCTCGACCGCCGCGCCGCCTTGCGCGCCTTCTTGGCCGCGCGCTCGACCTCCTTGAATGCCTTCTTTGCCGCTTTGAGCCGGGTCTTGGCCGACCGCGCGCTTTCCTTTGCGGCGCTCGCGTTGGCGTCGGCACGCTTCGCGGCGACGCGCGCCTGTTCGACCGTTTCCGGTGCCGGATTCGATTTCCGCGTCTTGCTTTTCATGGTTGTCCCCCGAACCGTGCCGTCCGATCCTAACCCAAGAATCGCGCCGGCGTGGTCCCGAACTGCTTCCGGAACATCGATATGAACGCGCTCGTGCTGTTGTAGCCCGATTCCACGGCCGCGACGGTCACCTTCTCGCCGGACGCGAGCACCTGCATGGCGTGAAGCAGGCGGAGCTGCTGGCGCCATTTCGCGAACGTCATGTTCGTCTCTTCGAGGAAGAGGCGCTGGATCGTTCTCTTGCTCGCGCCGCAGTCCGCGCACAGTTTCTCGAGCGTCCTTTCGTCGCCGGGATCGGCGATGAGAGCTTTCGCCACACGGATCGCCCTGGAATCGGAAGGGTGCGGCAGCTGCAGGGGGATCGACTCGACGGCCTTCAACTGGTCCACGATGATCTCGATGATCCGGCGCTCCGACGACGCGGCCTTGCGCAATTTCGGATGCGTGCAGGCGTGGAGAATCAGCTCCCTCAGGAGCGACGACACATTCATGACGAAGCACGTCTTCGGAAATGACCGGCAGAGCTTCGGAAGAAAGTAGAGCGTCCTCATCGAGACCTGACCGGATAGCGCCACGGAGTGCGGTGTGTCGGCCGGAATCCAGACGGCCCGCTGCGGCGGGACCACCCAGACGCCCTGCTTCGTACGCACGGTCATCACGCCTCGCGACGCGAACAACAGCTGATCTTCCGGATGGGAGTGCTCGGCGATCACGTGCCCGTGTTCGAGATCGGCGGATACCATGGCCATCTCGGCCATGCGCCGGCCGTTCCGACCGACGAGGACGCTTTGGCACCTATGCGACATTTGTTGTCACAGTAGCGAGAGCATGTGAGCCGGGCAAGTGGTATTTCAGTGACTCTCAAAAGACCGCGAGGGCAGGCACGGATGCTGGCGTCGGGAAAATTGATGGGCTTCATCCCCACGGCCGATTACGACAGAGCACGCGCCTTCTACGAGGGCAAGCTCGGGTTCGAGTTCGTCAGCCTCGATCAGTTCGCCCTGGTCATGAGGGTCGGCGGGCACATGATTCGGATTGCGAAGGTCCCGGGCTTCGCGCCATCGCAGGGCACTATCCTGGGCTGGCAAGTAGGCGACGTCGACGCAGCCGCGAGGTGGCTCAACGATCGAGGCGCGACAACGGAAAGGTATCCCTTCGTTCAAGACCAGAAGCTTGGAATTTGGACAGCGCCCACGGGTGACAGGGTGGTGTGGTTCAAGGATCCCGACGGCAACATCTTGAGCGTCTCGCAGCACGTGGAGCATTCGTCATGAAAGCACTCTTTCTTGGCGCGATTCTCGGCGGCCTCGCGGCCTTTCTCTGGAGCACCCTCTCGTGGGAGCTTTTCGGCTGGCACGAGAAGGCCGTGCATCGATTCCCGAATGAAGACGCGGTCGTCGCCGCGATCTCATCCCCTGCGCTGCCCTCCGGCGTCTACCTTCTTCCCAAACTCCAGTCGCAAGAACGCATGACGCCCGAGCAAGCGAAAGCAGCGCAGGCGGCCGCCATGGAGAAGTTCCAGAAGGGCCCGATCGTGTTTGCCGCCGTCCGCAGCAACGGGTTCGGCTCGTTCCCACGAGCCCTGGCGATTCAGCTTCTGTCGTTGATGGCCGCGGCCGGTTTGCTGACCTGGCTCCTCTTGCAGACGACGGGATTGAGCTACGGGAGGCGCGTCTTGTTTCTCGCCGTCGCCGGGCTCGCGGCGAGCGTCATCGTCGATCTACCCAACTGGAACTGGTGGGGCTTCTCGGGGGCCTACACCGCCGTGAACCTCGCCGACTTCACGCTCATGTGGTCGTTCGCCGGCTTGGTGATCGCCAAGGTCACGACGCCTCGAGCAAGTCAATTCTCGCCGCCTTGATCGGCAGCCCCCTTGGGGCGTTGCGTCATCCCGGCTCCCAGGAGATAACGCCAGAACGCGTCCGGCAGGAGACGGGTCAAGGCCAGAATCACAGCGCCGTGCACGGGGTATCTCAATTTCGCTGATGGATCCTCGGCGGCGCGCAAGATGGCTTCCGCGACCGGCTCCGGCGTCGGCGCTTTCCGATCCTCTTGGTGCACCCACTCCATGTAATTCCGCAGCTCGGTGTTGTAGGCATCGTGCCGGGTCACGAGCAGCGACCGGGAGATGAACCCCGTCTTGAAGTGGGCCGGCTCGACGAGCTTCACCCGGATGCCGTGTAGCGAGGCTTCGAATCGAAGCGACTCGGACAGCCCCTCGATCGCGTACTTGCTCGCGTGATAGAGCGACGCGAACGGCGCCGCCATGCGTCCTCCGATCGACGAAACGTTGACGATGGTCCCGCTGCGGCTGCTGCGCATGATCGGCATCACGTGCCGGATCAGGTTAATGCTGCCTAAAACGTTGGTCCGGAACTGCAGCTCGATCTGCTCGATCGAAGCGCCCTCCAATGCGCCGAAGACGCCGTACCCCGCGTTGTTGACGAGGACGTCGATGCCCCCAAAGCGGCGAACTACCGCAGCGACAGCCGTCGCGACGCTCGCTTCGTCCGTAACGTCGAGCTGGAATACCTCCGGAGCCGGCTGAGTCAGCCAATTCCGCACCGTTGCAAGATCACGCGCCGTGGCGGCCACCTGCCACCCGCGCTGCACCATCAGCTCGGCGGTCGCGCGCCCGATACCGGATGACGCTCCGGTGATGAGGACCGTCTTCGCCATGTCGCCCTGTCAGGTGGCGTGCTTGGATGACCAATAGGCATCCGCTTCCGCTTCGAGCTTGTCCAAGCGCGTGTAGTAATCCGCGAACTCCTTGAGGTGCGCCCACGCGATCTTCCCCGTGAGCGTCATATCGTCGTTCGTCACGTTTGTTTGGGGGTCCCGAGCGCCATGTTCCAGTTCGACCTCGAGGCCTCGCCGAAATTGCTCGAGATCAATCTTCTTCCAGTCTAGCCCGAGAGTCGTACCGACCCGCTTGGCCTCATCCGCGCTGATCCGACGCTCATT
>JAYUCM010000067.1:0-5739 GCA_043740355.1 Acidobacteriota bacterium
CCCGATCGGTGATCGTTCGCTCGGCTTCGGTCAAGGGCGCAGGCCGAGCGCAGGCGGACACTGCGACTACGAGGGCGACGGCGAGAGGGGACACTCCCCTTTTTCTTATCAAAGCGGTATCCGGGGAGCTTTGTAAGAAAAAGGGGAGTGTCCCCTTTTCTGCGCAACAATGGCCGCGCATGGCGCCGCCACCCACCTCGTCCCTCATCGCCGAGCTCGAAGCGTTAACGGATCTTTCGACCGAGATGACCCGCCGGGCGCGCATGCACGGGGCGTCCCTTGTCTGGCGCGCGCAGGCGCGGCGCGTGGCGAGCGTGCTGCTCAAGTCCGGCAAGGTCGAGGAGGTCGTCACCTCGTCCGGTTCAGGGCACGGCGTTCACGCCATGACCGACGACGGACGCACGGCGCTCGGGAGCCGCGACGAGTTCCTGGCGGAGCCCGCCCTCGCCCTGCTCGATCAAACGGTCGCAGCGGCGACCGCGGCCGCGTTTTTGGGCGTCGATCCGAGCTTCCCGGCCACGCTCGACCCCGTCGTCGCACGCGCGATTCCCGACGGTCTCGACGCGTTCGATCGGATCGACCTTGCGGACGCGGCGGCCCGACTCGGCGAGCTCGAACGGGAGCTCGCAGGGAGCGCCCCGGGGGTCAAGATGTCCCTTGCGTACCAGGCCGATCTCGACGCGTGGCGCGTCGTCCGTTCCGACGGCGGGGACGTCCTGTTCGCGATGCCGCGCTGCATCCTCCGCTTTGCCGCGAGCTCGTCGGGCGACGCTCGGCACACGGTGGCCGCGTCCGTCGCGAGCCCGAACCCGGCGCTCTTCAACGACAAGGCGACCGTCGCGACGTTCGTCAAACGGGCCACGTCCGCCGCGCGCCTCGCCGCCGAGCTACCCGACGCACCCGCGCACCCCGCCGGCTCGTATCCGCTCGTCATCGACTACGCGCTGGCCAAGGGGCTCGCCCACGAGGCGTTCGGCCACGCATCCGAGGCCGACGGCTTCCGGTCGTCGATCCTGGCGAGAGACGGCCGCTTCCGCACGGGCGACGTCGTCGGCGCGTCGCACGTTTCGATCATCGACGAGCCGAGACCGTCCGATCACGCGTGGCAGCCTTTCTCGGCCTCGGGCGGCAAGCGCCTCCGGGCGACCATCGTCGACCACGGCCGCCTCGGCGACGCGCTCACCGATCCGTGGTCCCAGCCGCGCTCGGGGTCGCGGCTGACGAACGCGGATCGCGCTGAGTCGTTCCGGTCGGCGCCGCTGCCGCGCATGACGAACATCCGCATCGAGGTGGACCATCCGCTGCCGGCCCCCGGAGATTTCGAGGATTACGGCCCCGAGGCGGTGCGTGATCTTCTCGCGAGAAACGGCGTGCTCACGCGGCACCCGCGCGTGGTTTTCCTTTCCGGCTACAGCGGCGGCCAGGTCAACCCGGCGACCGGCGATTTCGTGTTCAATTGCAAGGCGATCTACGTCCTGACGCACGCCGGGGTCACGCTGCACAAGCCCGCGATCTTCTCCGGGTCGATGTTCGGCGCGCTCCAATCCATCCGCGAGGGGTTCGGGCCTCTCGTCCTCGACGCGATCGGGACGTGCGGGAAGTGGGGGCAGAGCGTTCCCTCGTCGGGCGGCAGCCATTATTTCCTCGCCCTCGACCCCGACGAGTCGGTCCGGCTCGGCGGGTGCTGAGGTGAACCTCGACAGGCTCCTCGACGCCTTAAAGGCCACGCGGTCGGAAGGCTTCGCGATCGCCGCGTGGAGCGTCTACGTCGCCGAGACCCGGCGCGCGAGCGTGGGGACGAAGGACCGCGAGACCGGAGACCCGCACGCGCCGCTGAGTCTCGCCGCGTCGCTCACCGCGCGCTTCAAGCTGGTCTGGGACGACGGGCGTGTCAGCCGCGGCGCGATGGAGCGCCGCGCGATCGAGCGTGAGCCCGAGCTGATCTTGGCCGGCGCGCGAGCGTCGTCGTACGACGACCCCGACGCCGTCGACGTTCTCGGCCCCGCGACGTTTCCCGACGTCGCCACCCACGACGGCGCCGTCGCGGCGATCGCCGCCGGCGGGGTCGAGGCATTTGCAGGGCGGCTCGGCGCCATCCGCGAGCGCGTCGCCCACCACGGCATCCGCACCTGGAGCGGTTCGATGCACGCAGCCGAAGGAACCGCGCGCGTCGTGACGTCGTCGGGGTTGGACGTCTCGGGCGCAGGAACATCCGCCGGATGGAGCGCGACCTTGGACGGCGAGTTGGGCGCGGGGCACGGCGCGCGCGGGCTCGAGCCGATGTACGAGCTTACGAGCCGCCTCGACCGTCTCGTCGCCTTCGTCCTCGGGCTGCGCGCACCCGCGGCGTCGCGCCCGGGAGGTCTTCTCCCCGTTCTCCTCCACCCGGACGTCGTCGAGGAATTCGTCCTGGGCGTGCTCCTCCACAATCTCGACGGGGCGCAGGTCGCCCACGGCACGGGAGCATTCAGCCGGAGCCAATTCGAGGCCGGAGCGTTGGTGCTTCGCGACGACATCACGCTGCGCACCGATCCGTGCGTCCCGATGGCGGCGGGAGCGTATCGGTTCAGCCAGGAAGGGCTCCCCGCGCGCCCGTGCGCATTCGTGGAACAGGGCCGGCTGCGGACACCGCTTCTCGACCTCAAGTACGCGCGCCGTCTCGGCCGCGCGCCGACGGCCAACCCCGCCGCCATGGACACGCTCTTCTTCGAGGGTGAAACGGCGATCGGCTACGACGACGCGCTGGCCTCCGCCGCGGGAGGAGCGCTCGTCCTGTCCGTCCTCGGGGTGCACACGCAGGACTTCACCAGCGGCGATTTCTCGCTCTCCGCCCCGCAGACTCTCGCGGTGGGTCCCTCGGGGCTCGAAGGGCGCCTGCGCGCCACGATCTCCGGCAACGTTTTCGAGCTCTTGCGAGCTCCCGAGCTCAGCGTAGTGCGCTTCCCCGGGGAGCACACCCCGGGCCTTCTCGTGCGTTGCCGTCTCGACCCGGCGTGACGAGGCGAAGCCCTCCCGTCCCTTGACACCCCACCCGTCGCATTGCAATAAAGTCCGTTCGGATCGGACAGCAGCGGAGGTGATGCCATGCGCCCCGATCGAATGACGTTGAAGGCCCAAGAGGCCCTCCAAGAATCGCAGGCCCTCGCGCAGACGTACGGCCATCCGGAGGTCCGCCCGCTCCACCTCGTGCTGGCGCTCACGCGACAGGCGGAAGGCATCGTCCCTCCGATTCTGGAAAAGCTCGGGGCCGACCCGCGCGCCGTCGCCACCGCCGCCGAGGTCCGCCTGAAGGCGCTCCCCAAGGTCGAGGGTCAGACCGATGTAGGGCTGTCGCGCGCGCTTCAGGACGTTCTCCAGGCCGCCGAGAAAACCGCCAAGGAATTCCAGGACGAGTATGTCTCGACGGAGCACCTGCTCCTCGCCATGGTGCGCGGGAAGGGGGAGGCGGGGGAGATCCTGAAGCAGCTCGGCGCCACGCCGGACAACATCCTTCACGCGCTGCGCGAGGTGCGCGGGTCGTCCCGCGTCACCGATCAGAATCCCGAAGACAAGTTCCAGGCGCTGCGTCGGTACGCGATCGACCTGACCGACCTCGCCAGGCGCGGCAAGCTGGACCCCGTCGTCGGCCGTGACGAAGAGATCCGCCGCTCGATCCAGATCCTCGGACGGCGCACGAAGAACAACCCGGTGTTGATCGGCGACCCCGGCGTCGGCAAGACCGCGATCGTCGAAGGGATCGCCCGACGCATCGTGGACGGCGACGTGCCGGAGACGCTTCGCGACCGCCGGCTGGTCGCTCTCGACCTGGGCGCGCTGATCGCGGGATCGAAATACCGCGGCGAGTTCGAGGATCGCCTGAAGGCGGTGCTCAAGGAGATCCAGGAATCCGAGGGGCGCGTCATCCTCTTCATCGACGAGCTGCACACGTTGGTCGGCGCCGGAGCGGCGGAAGGCGCGGTCGACGCGGCCAATCTCCTTAAGCCGGCGCTGGCCCGCGGCGATCTGCGCTGCATCGGCGCCACGACCGTGACGGAATACCGGAAGTACATCGAAAAGGACGCGGCGCTGGAACGCCGCTTCCAGCCGGTCAAGGTCGGCGAGCCCACCGTCGCCGACACGATCTCGATCCTGCGCGGCCTCAAGGAGCGTTACGAGGCCCACCACAAGGTGCGTATCCAAGACGCGGCGTTAGTCGCCGCCGCGACGCTGTCCCACCGCTACATCGCCGACCGCTTCCTGCCGGACAAGGCGATCGACCTCATCGACGAGGCCGCGGCGGGTCTCAAGATGGAGATCGACTCCGTCCCGACCGAGGTGGACGAGATGTCCCGCCGGGTGAGCCAGCTCGAGATCGAGCGACAGGCGTTGAAGCACGAGTCCGACCTGGTCTCGCGCGACCGGCTCTCGAAGCTCGAGGGTGAGCTCGCGAACCTCAACGAGCAGCTTCAAGCGACGAAGGCGCGATGGCAGTCGGAAAAGGACGTCATCACGCGGATCGCCGCCCTGAAGGAGAAGATCGAGCAGTCGAAGACCGAGGCGGAGCGCGCCCAGCGCGACGCAGCCTACGAGCGCGCTTCGATGCTCCAGTACGAAACGCTGCCCAAGCTCCAGAAAGAGCTCGAGGCCGAAACCGCGCGGTTAGCGACGCTGCAGAAAGACGGCGCGCTCTTGAAGGAAGAGGTGTCGGAAGAGGACATCGCGGAGATCGTCTCGAAGTGGACGGGCGTTCCGGTCGCGAAGATGCTCGAGGGCGAGCTCCAGCGGCTCGTACACCTCGAAGACGAGCTGCACCGCCGGGTCATCGGACAGAACGAGGCCGTCAAGGCCGTCGCCACCGCGGTGCGCCGCGCGCGGGCGGGCCTCAAGGACCCGAACCGTCCGGTCGGCTCGTTCCTGTTCCTGGGACCGACAGGCGTCGGAAAGACCGAGCTGGCCCGGGCGCTGGCAGCCGTCTTGTTCGACGACGAGCGCGCGTTGATTCGCATCGACATGTCCGAGTACATGGAAAAGCACTCGGTCGCGCGAATGATCGGGGCGCCGCCGGGATACGTGGGCCACGACGAGGGCGGCCAGCTCACCGAAGCCGTGCGCCGGCGGCCGTTCTCGGTCGTCCTGCTCGACGAGATCGAAAAGGCGCACGCCGACGTCTTCAACGTGCTGCTCCAAGTGATGGACGACGGACGTCTGACCGACGGCCGCGGCCGCACCGTGGACTTCAAGAACGCGATTCTCATCATGACGTCGAACCTGGCGTCGTCGTACATCCTCGAGCACGCCGGAGACGACATGAAACGGGTGCGCCGGCACGTCGAAGACGCGCTGAAAGCGGCGTTCAGGCCGGAGTTTCTCAACCGCATCGACGACACCATCGTCTTCACGTCGCTTCGGGAGCACGACCTTCTGGAGATCGTCGACCTGCAGCTGGCTCGCCTCCAGAAGGTGCTCGCCGAACGCCGGATCGACCTGACCGTCGCCGATCTGGTCAAGGGAAAGCTGATCGAGGAGGGGTACGACCCCGCCTTCGGGGCGCGCCCGTTGAAGCGCGCGATCCAGCGGCTCATCCAGGACCCCCTGGCGCTGAAGCTCCTGGACGGCTCGATCGCTCCGGGTGCCAGGGTGCGGGCGACGCTGGAAGGGGACGAAATCCTGCTCCAGGCCGACGAAGTGGTCGTAAATTGATGGGCATCATGGCCGTTGACCGGTGGGATCCCGTGCGCGACTTGCGCCATCTCAAGGAGC
>JAYUCM010000068.1:0-5737 GCA_043740355.1 Acidobacteriota bacterium
CGTCGCCTCGATCCCGCGATCGTCCCACTGGCCGAGGCGCTCGATCGGCGCGTGATCGAAGGACTGCTCGCGACCCAGCTCACCGGCAACCGCGTGAAGTGCACGGCGTGCGCCCACCGCTGCACGATCCTGCCCGGGCTCGACGGGATCTGCCGCGTGCGGTCGAACCGCGCCGGGACGCTCATGGTTCCCCGGGGCTACATCGCCGCCCTTCAGATCGACCCGATCGAGAAGAAGCCGTTCTTCCACGCCTTCCCCGGTGCCGAGGCGCTCTCGTTCGGGATGCTCGGCTGCGACCTCCACTGCGCGTATTGCCAGAACTGGGTGACATCGCAGGCGCTGCGCGATCCGGCGGCGCTGGCAGGTCCGCGGGACATCGATCCCGACGAGCTCGTCGCGCTCGCGATCGCGCGCAAGACACCCGTGATGGTGTCGACCTACAACGAGCCGTTGATCACCGCGGAGTGGGCCGTCGAGGTTTTTGCGAAGGCGAAGGCGGCCGGAATCGTGTGCGGTTTTGTCTCGAACGGGAACGCCACGGCCGAGGTGCTCGACTTCATCCGACCCTACGTCAGTCTTTACAAGGTCGATCTCAAGGGGTTCAAGGACGCGCACTACCGCGGGTTGGGCGGCAAGCTCGCGAGCGTGATGGACACGATCGAGCGGCTTCACACGATGGGGTTCTGGGTCGAGATCGTGACGCTGCTGATTCCGGGGTGGAACGACGACCCCGGCGAGCTGCGCGACCTGGCCCGGTTTCTCGTGTCGGTCTCGCAGGACATCCCGTGGCATGTCACCGCATTCCACGGCGACTACAAGATGACCGCGACGCGCGACACCGACGCTTCCGATCTGATCCGCGCCGCCGCCATCGGCCGCGAGGAGGGCCTGCGGTACGTCTACGCGGGGAACCTCCCGGGCACGGTCGGCGATCTCGAAGACACGCGCTGCCCGTCGTGCGGCGCCACGGTCATCGCACGCCGCGGCTACCGCCTCGGGCATCGCGCCCAGGATGCCGAGGGGCGCTGTCTGGCCTGCCGCACCCCGATTGCGGGATACTGGAGCGCATGACCAGCCTTCCCCGCAGCGTCATGTACGTGCCCGCCTCCCGCCGCAAGTTCCTCGACAAGATCCCGTCCCTCGCCGCCGATTTGGTCCTCGTCGATCTGGAAGATGGCGTCGCCCCCGGGGACAAGGATGCGGCGCGCGACAACGTGCGCAGCGCGGTCGCATCGGGCGTGCTCGGAGGCGGAAGTCCGTGGATGCTGCGCGTGAACGGCGGTCGACTCGGGCCCCCACCCGAGGACTTGACGCTGCTGGGGTTTGCCAAACCGGCGATCGTGGTTCTCCCCAAGGCCGAGGACCCGGAGTTCGTCCACGCACTCGCGTCGCGTAGCGCCGACCTCGGTGCCGCCACGGCGCTCATGATCGAAACGGCGACCGGTGTCGCCCGCGTCATGGAGCTCATGGCGGCGCACCCCTCGGTGTGCATGGCGATCGTCGGCTCGGCCGATCTCCAGGTCTCGTTGAGGGCGCGCCCCGATCCGGGCCGCTCCTGGGAGCTTCACGCGTTGAGTCGGGTGCTCCTCGCGGCGCGCCGCTACGGCCACCTCGCGATCGACTCGGTCTACTTCCGTTACCGCGACGACGACGGGCTGCGCGCGCACGCGGCGATCGCGAGAGACCTGGGCTACGACGGCAAGAGCTGCATCCACCCGTCCCAGGTCGCCGTGATTCACGACGTCTACAAGAGCACGCCGGAGGAGCTCGCCTGGGCGCGGCGCGTTGTTGCCGCGTGGGCCGCGGCGCATCGCGGCGCGGAGGGGGTCGTGGCGATGGATGGCGAGATGATCGAGGCGCTCCACGTCACCCTTGCGGAACGCATCCTGGAGAGGGAATAGGGGACACTCCCCTTTTTCTAGAGGACACATTTGTCTTCCGGGTTCAATTGACCTCGCCGTGGCACGCTCGCGCGCGCTCTTGTCCCCGCGCGCTCGCTCCGCCGGATCGCTCGCTCAAGAGGAACAACCGCTCGCGATCCAGAGGGCCTCGTCGACGTCAATCGAACCCGGAAGACAAATGTGTCCTCTAGAAAAAGGGGAGTGTCCCCTATTTCTTCTCCAGCTCGTTGAGACGGGGCAGCAGGTCCGTGCGGCCGAGCGCCACGGCGCGCCGGTAGGCCTCCGCGGCCTCCGCGAGCCGTCCGGACTCGTAGCGCAAGTGGCCGAGCTCCGCGAAGGCCCGGGGGTCGTCGGGATCGAGCAGAGCGGCTTTCCGCACCTCCCGCTCGGCCGCGTCGAGCTCGCCGCGCCGATGGAGGACGATCCCGAGGTCGAGATGCGCAACCGGCCGCATCGGCTCCAACCGCACCGACTCGCGCAGGACGCGCTCCGCCTCCTTAAGATCGCCCTTCTTCGCGAGCAACACACCCTTCTCGTGCCACGGACCCGCAAAGGCCGGCCAGTTGGCTATCGCGTCGTCGAGCTTCCCGAGCCAGTACGGAGCTCGCGGGCTCTTCGGGTTGTTCCGCGCCGTCGCCGCGAAGATGGTCGCATCGTCCTTCCAGTCGAGGGACCGCGCGAACATCGCGATGCTGAAGACCGCCACCGCGGCGATGACCGCCGCGCGCGCCCATGGGCGGCCCTTCCCGAGTGCTAACGCGGCGAGCAGGCACAGGCCCGCGACAGGGAGGTACAGAAAGCGCTCGGCGAAGATCGACCCTATGGGGACCAAAAGGTTGCTGACCAGCAGGTAGGGAAGCACGGTGATGGCGACGAACAACGCCGCCACGCGGCCGCGCGTCGCTACCGCCGCGAGGCCGCCGAGAATCGCGATGCCGAGAATCGGCCGCCACGCGAAGAACGACGCTTCGATCGGGATGGAGGCGCCGGAATAGTCGTTCGCCAGGCCGAACGGGAACAACACGATGCGGGCGTAGCGCGCGATCAAGCCGAGCGCGGTGGCGGCGTAGCGCACGCCGTGCTCGACGACGAGCGGGTTGTCGATCGTCGGGACGGGCTGCGGCGGGAAAAACGCCTCGAGCGCCCGCGTCCGTAGAACGACGAAGATCGTGAACGTAAGGACGCTCGGGGCGATCGTGCCGAGAACGTCTCGCGCCCGGGATCCTGAGAGCGCGACGAGAACGACGAGGGGAAGCGCGACGAGTCCGGTCTCCTTCGAGCCGCACGCGAGGAACACGCAGGCGGCGGCAGCCCATGCGGCACCCCGATGTCCCACCTCGGCGGCGCATCGAACCGCCGCGAGCGTGAACAGGGCCGACAAGACCTCCGACCGGCCGACGACGTTGGCGACGGCCTCGGACTTTGATGGAGCCACCGCGAAGAGGAGCGCGGCGAGGAGCGCCGCCACAGGCTCCACGCCACATCGAACGGCGAGGGCGTACACGAGCCAGCAGACTGCGGCGTGGAGGACCAGGTTGATCCCGTGGGACACGGAGGCGCGCGCCCCCCCCGAGAGGGAGCTCTCGAGCGCGAAGCTGGCGACCGTCACCGGCCGGTAGAGCGTACGGTCGCCCCCGAGCGCCCCCTCCCAGTACGACGCGCGGAGGATGCCGGAGAGGCTCCCCGCCTCGACGATGGCGTTCCCTTCGATGGCCAGGTGGTCGTCCTGGACGTAGCCGGCGTTGAGGAGGGGGAGATGCGTCACGAGGACGGCGGCGGCAAGAACGCAGGCTGCGGTGAGGGGCCCCGTCTTCACCTGACGGAGCTCAAGGCTTCCAAGATCTCCGGCCCGACGAGCAGATCGCGAGGCTTGCTCCCATCGGCGGGCCCGACGATGCCCTCTTGCTCCATCATGTCCACGATCCGTGCGGCGCGCGCGTACCCCAGGCGCATACGGCGCTGGATCAGGGTGATCGAGCACATCCCTTCCTGCAGGACCAGTTTCACCGCATCGATGTACATCGTGTCGCGGTCGCCCGGATCGAACACGCCATCACGCTCTTCTTCGGGGTCCTTGAGGACCGACTCGTCGTAGACCGGCTTCGCCTGTTTCTTGAGGAAGGCGACGATCCGGTTCAGCTCGGTCTCCGTGATGTAGCCGGAGTGCAGACGGAGGAGCCGCCCCGACCCCGAGGGAAGGAACAGCATGTCGCCGCGGCCGATGAGGTGCTCCGCCCCCTGCTGATCGATGATCGTGCGGGAGTCGACGCGCTGGCTGACCCGGAACGCGATGCGCGCGGGGAAGTTGGCCTTGATCGTTCCGGTGATGACGTCGACCGAGGGGCGCTGTGTCGCCAGGATCAGGTGGATGCCGACCGCGCGCGCCATCTGGGCGAGCCGCATGATGGATTCTTCGACGTCGGCCGAGGACACCATCATCAGGTCGGCCATCTCGTCGATGACGATGACGATGTAGGGGAGGGAGGTCAGCGCCCTCTCCTCGCCTGTCTTGTCGTCCCTGATCGTGCGGCCCGGCGATTCGGAGAGCGCCTGGTTGAACTGCTCGATGTTCCGCACGCCCACCGAGGCGAGCTTCTTGTAGCGCTGCTCCATCTCGCGCACGGCCCATTTGAGCGCGGTCGAGGCGTGCTTCGGGTCGGTGACGACCGGGATCAGGAGGTGCGGAATCTCGGCGTACATCCCCAGCTCGATCATCTTGGTGTCGATCATGATGAAGCGCACTTCGGCCGGTGTCGCCTTGTAGAGGATGCTCGTGATCATCCCGTTCAGGCCGACGGATTTTCCCGCGCCCGTCGCGCCGGCGATCAAGAGGTGGGGCATCCGCTCGAGCTCCGCCGTGAACACGTCGCCGTTGATGTCTTTTCCCAGGGCCAGCGTCAGCTTGGACTTGGTGTGCCGGAACTTCTCCGAGGCCATGAGCTCGCGCGGGAAGATGACCTCCTGGTGCTTGTTCGGCACCTCGATGCCGACGGTCGACCGCCCGGGGATGCGGTCGATCCGGATCGACTCGGCTTTCAACCCGAGGCAGAGGTCGTCGACGAGCCCGACGATCTTCGAGTAGCGCACGCCCGCTTCGGGCGCGAACTCGAACGTCGTGACGACGGGCCCGGGGTGGATCGCGACGACCTTTCCGAGAACGGCGAACTCGTGGAACTTGGCGGTGAGCAGCTGCGCGCGCGCCAACAGGTCCTTTTCGTTTTCGCCTTCCTGCGGCACGGGATCGTTCAGAAGCTCGAGGGGAGGAAGCGCATACCCCCCCGCCGGGGGGCCGGCAAGGAGCTGTTGCTGCTTGGGCGGCGCGCTGGGCCGGGGAAGCGCGGGGCGCGTCGAGACCTTGGGCCGCGCCGGGGGAACGTCGATCGTGGCGAAGTCGTCGAGCGGGATCGAAGCCCTGGCCAAAGACGGCGCGGGGAGCAGCGCTTCGGTCCCGTTCTGCCGTTCGGCGGCGGATTTCGCGTGCTTCCTCTCGAGAGCCTTCTTCTGCGCTTCGCGCCGGCGGTTCTCGCGGTACGCGAGAAACCATGCGCGGCCTGCGGCGAGCTTGCCCCCCATCCCGTCTCCCACGCGGACGGCGGCGCTCGCGAAGGAAAAGCGGGTGGTCACGACGATCGTCGCGGCGAGGAGGGTCGCCGCCGCGAGGATCGCCCCGAGGGGATTCATCAGCGCCGTCAGCAGCCCGGCGAGCTTCGCGCCGACGTAACCGCCCGCGGGGAAGATCTCGCCGCCGTAACCGATCGAGACGTAGAGAAGGTCGAGGAGCGTCGCGAGCGAAGCGATGAGCGCCAGCAAGCCGAGCAGCCAGCCGTAGGACGCCG
>JAYUCM010000069.1:0-5732 GCA_043740355.1 Acidobacteriota bacterium
GTCCGCCTCGGGGAGCGCGTGTTGGAATCCCAGCCCGGCAACGTAGAGCACGTTCGCCTTGATACGCGGCTCCACCGCCGGCATGATCGAGCCCAAGCCGCCCCCCCAGCTCAGGCCGTAGTAGGCGACACGCGTGGCGTCGATGTCCTTGCGCGTTTCGAGGTAGTCGATCGAGCGGGCGAGGTCCTTCCCCCACATGATCACGTAGTCCTTGTAGGTCGTCGTCTCCGCCGCGTAGTCCGAATGCAGATCTCCTCCGCGCTCGTAGGTCCCCTTGTAGATCGGAAAGATGACGGCGCGCCCGCTCTTCGTCAGGAAATCCACGCGGCCCAGGTCGAGCGACTCGCTGGAGCGGGTGCTGATCGCCCCCGAGCCGGGGAACTCCACAACCACCTGGTACGGGGGTTTCCCCTTCTCCGGCAAGAACAGATAGGCCATCATCCGCTCGCCGCCGTATGCGGCGTTGAACGTGATCTTCTGGCGGAGGCCGGACGGCGTCGCTTTCTCTTCTTCGACCTTGGCGTCGAGCGGTGTCTTGTCGTACGCGAATTGCCGTAGGTACTGGGCGAAGACCTCATCCGGGACCGGCTTTTCCGAGAGGAAATCGCGATGCGGCCGGTCGATCGCGCGCTGCAGCGCCGCGAGGTTCGGCTCCGGCTCGAGGGATCTGATACAGCGGAACCCGTTCGTCGGCGAGCGGTCGAAAGGGGGCTGCGCGTACCCGTCGGCAAACGCGTAGTCCGGATCGCTCCACCCGCCGCCGAGGATGAAGCGCCCCTGGCCACGGTCGCTGGCGTTCCACGTCCACTCCCGCACGTTTCCCGCGAGGTCGTAAACGCCGAAGCGGTTCATGCTCTTCGTGCTGCCGACGGCGACCGGAGCGCTGCCGGCGAGGTTGGACAGCGGGATGATCCTCGAGCTGGCCACGGTGAAGGCAACGCGGTTCCAGTGAAATACCGTGGGGAGGCTCTTGCCGGCCCAGACCGCGTATGCCGCGGCCTCGTACCAGCTCACGCCCGACACCGGATAATCGTCGTGCCCTTCGGGATACGAGCCGACCTCCCATGTCGCGGGACCGGGGCGTCCCGTGCGGTCGGTGAAGCGCGCGGCCGCCTCCTTGAACGGCAGCTCGCGGCCGCGATCGACGAACGGTTCCTTCCAGAGCTTCGAGTCGGTGTACGCGCCGGCATCGACGAAGGACTTGTACTGCCGGTTGGTGACCTCGTAGCGGTCGATCGCAAACGCTGTCGTCGGCTCCGGCTTCAAATGGTCGAGGCCCGGAAGAAACATGTCGAACACGCCCCCGGGGACGAGGGCCATGCCGTCGGGCGCCTCATCCTTGGCGTGGAACCGGTACGCCCACGAATCGCCGACCAGGGAGGAATTCCAGATGACGTCGTCGAGGTCGGGCTTGCCCGCGAGCGTGAGCCTGATGCGCGTGAACCCCAGGGGATAGCGCGTGCGCGACAGCGGCGTCTTCCCGATGAAGACCGGGGAAGCTGTGGGCTCGTCGTAGTACCACGCGTAGACCGAGGCGCCTTGCGGCTCGGAGGTGATCGCAATCTCCCTCGTGAACTTCGTCCGCAGCCGCTCGACCAACGGATCGTTCGGCGCGGCGTCGTCGATCTTCCTGGCCAGCATGAATGCGTCCCAGCTCTCGCGCCCTTCCTGTAGTCCCTGAATGCGGTCGACGATCCCCGTGAGCTGCGGCAACGCCTCGTTACGGACCCAGCGTTCGCGGGCGCTGCGGCGGTACCAAAGGGTCCCGAATAGGGCGAGCAGGATCAGTCCGGCAGCAGCGGCTGCGATCCAGAGGCCACGGGACCGTCGCGGCGGGATGCCGAGTCCGCGCGGGCCCGAAACGAGGTCGCCGTACAGCGCGCGAAGATCGGAGGCGAGCTCGGACGCGTCCGCGTACCGCCTGTCGGGATTCTTTTCGAGGCAGCGGCGGATGATCCGATCGAGCGGCGCCCCTGCTGCCGGCTGAGAGTCGGTGACGGGCGCCGGGGTGTCGCGCAGGATCGACGTGAGGATCGAAACGCTGTTGTCTCCGGCGAAGGGGCGTCGTCCGGTGGTCATCTCATAGAGCACGATGCCGAGGGAGAAAATGTCGGAGCGCGGGTCGACGGGCTTACCCTGAGCTTGCTCGGGGGACATGTAAGAGACGGTGCCGAGGATGCTCCCCGCCTGAGTCGTCGTGGCCTCGCGAACCAACGTCGGCGCATCGGGGGAAGCGGTTGCGCCGCCGAGCTTGGCCAGGCCGAAGTCCAGCACCTTCGGACGTCCGTCGTCGCCGATCATGATGTTGTCCGGCTTCAAGTCGCGGTGGGTCACGTGTTGCCGGTGCGCCGCCGCGAGCCCGTCGGCGATCGCGACCGCAAGCTCGAGCACGCGCTTCGGCGCCAGCCCTCGGGAGATCTCGTCGGTGAGCGATCGGCCCCGGACCAGCTCCATCGCCAGAAAGCGCACACCTTGGGCTTCGTGCAGCCCGAAGACGGCGGCAACGTTCGGGTGGTTCAGCGACGCGAGGAGCTTGGCCTCGCGCTCGAACCGTACGAGCCGCTCCGGGTCGGCGGCGAACGCCTCGGGAAGGATCTTGATCGCCACCTCGCGTTCGAGCGAGGTGTCGATTGCCTTCCAGACGACGCCCATGCCGCCCTCGCCGAGCCGCTGAACGAGGCGGTAGTGCAAGAGCATCGTGCCGGATTCGAGGCTCAACCGTCACGCCTCGTCACGGACAGGTCCCCGTGAGGTCCTGCGGCTTGTCGCAGGCGCCGATCCCGATCGCTTCCGCACGCTGGCCCGCCGTTCCCGCTCCGTAGCTCCCTTCCTTCGTCGCGCTCTGCCCCACGATGACGAAGTAGAAGAAGCTCCCCGGGGCGGGGTCGCCGGGATCGAAGGCCGCATGACCCGTGTCGTCGACCGCGCAGGCGGCATCCGTCCACACGAGCGAGCCGGCGATCGGCCCCGTCCCCCAGTAGACGGCGTTGTCGAGCGTGCCGCAGCCCGGCGCGTAAACGAGATCGACGCCGGAACCCGAGGAAGCCCGCGAGGCCGTCATCGCCCCGTTTGCGCTGGGCTCTAAGGGATTCGAAGCGGCGCCGGGCGCGCACGTTCCCGGGATCAACGTATTCGTGATCGCGAGGTCGTCGATCCACCAGCCCGTGCGCGAGAGCGAGGTGTCGCTCGAGAACCTGAAGCGCAGCTTCACGCTCTGGCCGGCGTACGCGGCGAGCGATCCGGTGTACGGCGAGGCCGGGTAGCTGGGTGCGGTCATGGTGCGCGAGAACGCCGTGCCGGCGCCGCTCGTCGGAAAGCCGCAGGCGTTTCCCGAGTTCAACAACGGATCGGGGTAGTTCGCGACGAGCTTCGTCCATGAGCTGAAAGCGGGTCCGGTGGCGACCTCGACGATCCCCGCGTCGTAGTTGGCCTCGATGTCGTACTTCGATGCGAACGAGAGGTAGGAGCCGCTCTGCAGAGAGATCGCCGGGGTGGTCAGCGCGGTACAGAGGTTGTTCGCGTAGGAGCCCGTGGAGTAGACCTTGGGGCCGGCCTTCCCGCCGCTGGCTTTTACCGACCAGGGCGGGGCGGTCGTCATCAGCGCCGCCCCGCTGTCGCCGGCATTGTCGGACCAAGTCCCGACGCTGTTTTGTCCCGTGGGGCTCCCCGCGACCGTGACGCCGTTTCCGTCGTCCACGCCGTTTTCGGCATCGACCGCACGGACGAGGTACGAATAGCTGCTTCGGTCGGCGAGCGCATCGTGATCGGCATAGGATCTCCCGCCGAGCCCCGAGGCGACGATGTTGCCCGCCGAGGGGATGACGGGGGGCGTGGCGTTGCGGTAGACGCGGTACGTGACGTTTCCACCGCACCGCGAAGCAGCAGCAGGCCAGGTCAGGGTCAGCGTGCACGTCGACGAGCTCGGGTTCGTCACCGACGCTAAGCCCGCGAAGGACGGCCCGACGGTGCAGGCTCCGGTCGTCGTCGCCTGCACTTCGGCCGAGCTGCCCGACTCGCACCCTTGCACGGCGCGGACGACGTAGAAGACGCTCGCGACCCCCGTGACCGGCGTGTCGTGATAGGCAAGCTGCGTCCCGGGCACCGTCGCGACCAGGGTGTACGGCCCCCCTGCGTTCAGCGAGCGGAGCACGCGGTACTGATCGGCATTGGCGGCGGCTTGCCACGACACGTCGATCGCGTTGTCGCCCGCGCCCGCGGCGGTCACGCCCTGCGGAATCGTCGGCCGGATCAGCGCGGCGTCCGCCGTGGCCGGTCCGGTGCCGACGACGACTTCCTGCGTCGCCGTGCAGTACGCCGGGTACGAGGCGCTCACATGGTAGGTGCCGCCGCTGTGGACCAGAAGGTGGTAGTGCCCCTTGGCATCCGCGTGTCGCGGCGATTCGCCATGAGTGAAGGTGACCTCTTGGAGATCGAGCGTGGCCGGGAGCGGTAGCCCCGTCCCCGCGTCGGTGACCGTCCCGCGGACTTGCGCGCCGTCCAACGTCTTGTCGAGGAAGTAGGTCCAGGCCGTGCGCTGCCGCTGCACGGTGACGTCGCGCGTGGTCGCGTAGTCCGGCGCGAAGTTCGACGACGTCACCTCGATCACGTACGCGTAGGCGCCGTACAACGCGTATTGCGTGTCGATGCTCGTTCCGTCGGCGAGGTAGATCGTCCTCCAGACCGGCCCGGTGGCATATTGCCCCGTCGCTCCCGAGTCGTTTTCGAGGATGGCGTTCAAGCCCTGCCCGACCTCGTCCAAGGCGGACAACTCGTCGGGGTCGCTGCAGCCGTACGGGTACATCAGGTACTCGCCGTAGGAGTGGTACGAGAGGGTGAAGAACGGATGCGCGTCGGAGGTGAGCTGCATGAGTCCCTGGGTCTCGGGCTCGGAACCCCCCGCGGTCCCGCGAAAGGTGTCGCTGCTGCACGACGTGCTCGAGCCGTTGCAGATTCCCCAGCCCGAGGGGTAGTTCCGATTGTTGTCCACCGCGCAAGAGGGGTGGCGGTTCCTCCGCCAGAGACTGTCCGTCGTGAAGACGTACATGCCGCCGTCGGGGTTCACGCTCGGGACGACATAGATGTTGATGTTGTCGACCCAGTGCCGCACCTGCGCGTCGAAGGAGTACCGCGACGTCAGATAGCCGATCATGTCCTTGGCGATCTCGGGGGTCATGATCTCGCGGGCGTGGTGCTGGGCGTCGAGGATGAAGGACGGCCTCGCGTTGTCGGCTGCTACGTCCTTGGTGATCTGCAGGGCGTACTGCGTCTGACCCTCGTACAGCGTGTTCCTCAGGACGATCTTCTTCGCCAGATCCGGATGGGCGGCCACGACCTGGTCCATGAAGGCGGACAGCTCCTGCGGGTCGGTGTAGTCGGCGAGAGCGTCGATCGCGGAAGCCGCGGCGTTGCTCGTGCGGATCGTGACCGGCCAGCCGAGCGCCGTGAGGCGCGTCAGCTCGGCCTGAGTCACGACGACGCCGACGGCGGACGTCTTGCGGTTCACGCCGGCAACATCGAACCCGTCGTCGGCGAGCTCCTTGGCGAGGTCGAGGGACGGCACCGAGACCTCGACGAAGTACTTGACCTCCGGAGTTTCGGCATGCCCGGCACCTGCGGTCGCCAGGAGAGCGAACGCGACGACGGACGTCAGCACGGGACCCAACGTCATGCCATCCTCCGATGGAAGAGTAGGACCGCGAAAGAGTACCGTATCCACGCTCATTACGGGGGGG
>JAYUCM010000070.1:0-2337 GCA_043740355.1 Acidobacteriota bacterium
GACGGCGCTTCGTTCGACGCGAAGCTCGCGTACGCCATCGGAAAGGCCTCGACCTTCAGCGCAGGCGCCAGGCAGGTGTTCGCACCCGGGACCGGTCTCGCCGGCACGACGCAAGATCGAGGGGTCTGGCTCTCCTACGGCCACGTTCCGACCGGGTGGGGGCTCTCCGGCTCTGTGGTCGCCGGCTACTGGCAACGGGACGAGCTCCGGTTCGCCAATTCGGGAGCGAACCAGGACACCGCGGCGTTCAACGTCAACGGTCTGATCGGTTGGAAGTTCAACCGCTACATCACGATCGACTGGGCCTACGCGTTTGTCGACCAGCGGGCGCGCAACGCGTCCTCTCCCACGCTCAACACGAGCTACAGCAACTACGGCCTCTTCCTCCGCTGGGCCATCCGCGGGCGCTAGGAGTTTCGCTCTTGGACCAACGCATGCAGGTCAAGCTCTTCGTCGACGTGGCGTGGCGCCGTCGTTGGTGGCTTCTCGGTCCCACCGTCTTGGGCCTCGCCGGGAGCATTTTGCTTGCGCGCTCGCTGCCGAAGATCTACCGCGCATCCACCACCATCCTGGTGATGCGCCAGAGTATTCCCGAGGACATCGTTCACACGACCGTCACGACCCGCGTCGAAGAGCGCATCCGCAGCCTGAAGATCCAGGTCAAGAGCCGCCGCTACCTCGAGCAGGTCGTCAAGGAGCTCGGTTTGGCCTCCGCGGCCGCGAGCGCGCGCGAGCTCGAACAAGCGTGTGCCCGCCTCTCCTCGAGCATCGACCTCGACTGGGACAAGCAGGGGCTTTCTTGGTTCAACATCACGGTCGACAACGGCAGCGCGAAACGCGCGGCCGACATCGCCAACCGGCTGGCCGAGCTGTTCATCGAACAGAACTCCGCGCTTCGGGAGGCCCAGGCCAAAGGCACCGTCGAGACGGTTGAAGGCTGGCTCGAGAAGACCGAGAAGGAGCTGCGGAAGCGCGACGCCGAGCTGGCCCGCTACAAGGCTCAGAATCTCTACGAGCTGCCGGATCAACAGGCCGCGACGCTGCAGCTGTTGAACTCCTCGCAAACGCGGATCCAGCAGCTGACGGGCGACATTCAGATGCGCTCGGAGCGGCTCGCGACGGCGCGGGCCGAGGACAAGGTCCGGCGGTCCGCGGCCGTCGCCATCGACATCCCCACGGGAGACGATCCGGAGCTAAGGGCCTTCGCGCAGATGCAGAGGGAGCTCCAAGATCTGCTGTCGAACTACACCGATGCGAATCCGCTCGTGAAGCGCAAGCGAGACCAGATCGCGCAATTCATCGCGAATCATCCGGCAGTGACGCCTCAACCGCCCGACCATCACGAAGCCGGCGCCGCCCCGCGCTCGCCCGAGATGGCCCGCCTGGAAGGCGAGATCCGCAGCCTCGAGGCGGATCGAGAGCGCGAGCAGCGCAACGTCGACATGCTGCGCCGTCGCATCGAGAACATGCCGCTGCGCCAGCAAGAGCTCGCCGCGCTCACGCGCGACTACGAGACGCTTCAGCATCAATACGATGCGAACTTCGCGCAGAAGGAACAGGCCAAACGCGCTCAAGACATCGAGGCTGCGAAGAAGGGCGAGCAGTTCCAGATCCAAGACCGTGCACGCCCGCCGGTCGCGCCTTCCCAGCCGAATGTGATGCAGATCGTGCTCCTCGGCCTCCTGGGCGGCCTGGGCTTGGGTGTCGGCCTCTCGGCGCTGCTCGAGTTCATCGATCACACCGTGCGGAGCGAAGAGGAGTTCGCGCACCGCTATCCCGACCTACCGATCCTCGGATCCATCCCGAATCTGGACGCCGACACCCACCCGCCCGGGGGGCTGTTGGGCGGCTACGCCCGATCGAGGAACGCATGAGGCGCTTCGGCATTTTTTCGGGTGAGGGGACGCCGTCCCCGCAGATGCCCAAGGGCTCGGGGGAAAAGCGCGTCCCGCTCGTCGCAGGGGTCCCCTTGGGCGGGATCATCCCGCGGAAGTTCACCGACGACGTGCATCTGGTGCTCGCGAACAGGCCGGGGTCGCCCATCGCGGAGCGTTACCGTCGCTTGCGTTTGAAGCTCGATCAGCCGGGACCCGACGGGGCGCCGCGGCAGATCATGCTCGTCACGAGCGCCGTGCCCGAAGAAGGAAAGACGACGACGGCGGTCAACCTTGCGCTCGCGTTTGCGGAGGATCGCGACCGGCACACGCTGCTCATCGACGCGGACCTGCGGCGCCCCGCGCTCACACGCTACATTTTGCCAGCCCCGACGCTCGGTCTGTCGGAAGTCCTCTCCAGCGACGCATCGCTCGATCACGTCCTCATCGAGATCAAGTCGGC
>JAYUCM010000071.1:0-5719 GCA_043740355.1 Acidobacteriota bacterium
CACCGATGTCCGTGGCGATCCGGGGTTCTTGCGGGAAGGCTCGATCATCGCCGCGGGGCCGCGGCTTCACGCCGCCATGCTCGCGATCACGAGGGAAACCCTCTAGCCGGCGGGTGTTTCCTCTTCCTGCTTGAACATGTACTTGATGGCGTGCTTGTACACGAGCAGGTTGGCGGTGCCCTCGCGATTCACCTTGATGCAGTTGCGGTCGTACCACTCGATGTGGCCGCGAAGCTCCATGCCGTTGTCGAGCACGACCACCATAGGCGTGTGGTTGGTCATCTGCTTGACGTAGTAGAAGGCCTCGGCGCTGGTGTTTTCCGGAGGGACCTGGCGCCTGCGGTTCTGCTCACGCACGCCGCCCTGCTCCGCGGGGGCCGCCTCGGCACCGGATTGCGGGGGACGGTTCGTGGAGAACCGTTCCTTCATCTCGGCCAGGTTGGGTCGAACGAGTTTTCTATTGATCATGGACTTGGTGAAAGTTTAGCGGCGAGAACCGGATGGCGCAAGTTCTTCAACGGAGCGTTTCGAACCGGCGCGCCGCGGCGCGGTTTTTTGGAGCCCGTTCTCCCTTCAGTTCGTCGCGTCGATCGACGACAACCGGCTCTGGTACTGGGGCGAGATCCAGATCGTCGCCTCGGCCCAGGCCTTCTTCATGTAGGTCTTGTACTCGGCGGCGAAACGATCGTTCTGGATCTTGTTCTCGATCTCGGTTTTCACGTCGTCGAAAGGCTTCTGCGCCTCGTCGGTGCGCGCATCGACTTTCAGGATGTGGAACCCGTAGCCGGCCTCGATGACCGGGCTGATCTCGCCGACCGGAATCGTGAACGCAGCCTTCTCGAGCGCCTCCGCGAGATCACCCTTCTTGACCGTGCCGAGCAGGCCGCCCGCCGTCTTGGTTCCGGCGTCCGACGCTTCGGCGGCGACCGCGGCGAAGTCCGCTCCCGGCTCGGACACCCTCGCGCGCACCGCCTCGGCCGCTCCCCGTTTCGCTTCGCGTTCGGAGTCCGTGGCCTTGATCACGATCTCGCGCACGGTCGCCTGCGCCGGAACCGTGAATTCCGCCGTATGCGCTTCGTAGTAGGCCCGCGCGTCCTTCTCCGGTACGGCGATGCGCTCGGCGACCTCCGCCCGGATCACTTGCTGCGGCGAAAATTCCTCGACGAGCCTGGTCTTCAGGTCGGCCAACGTCATGCCTTGCTCGGCCAAGAGCTTCTCGAGCTCTCTGTCGCTCTTGATGTTCTGCTGGTCCTTGAACGACTCCAGGTAGAAATCCTGCATTTTCGTCATGTCGAAGATGTGAGCGGCCCGTTGGATCAGTACCCGTCGATCGACCAGCCGGCGCAGCAGCTCTTTCTTGCCTTCGGCGACCTTGCCATCGAGATCGGTCCCCGAGAAGCGGCGGTAGAGGTCCTGCAGCATTCCTTGTTCTTCCGTGTCGAGATCGGATTTCGTGACGATGTCGTCGTTGACCTTCGCGACGATCTCGTCGACGACTTCGGCGAGCGCCATTCCGGCGCCGATCGCAAGCGCCGCGGCAACGGACGCGAGCCACCGCAGGAGGACACTCCTCATCGGGTCGGACTCCCCTCTGACCGGAAACAGCCCGGTCATTTTGCACGCGGGACGGCGTCCTCCGCCACATACGCGAACGGGAGCTCGTGCACGTGCCGGGTGACGGCGGTCTTCCCGCGGAGGGTCTCGAGCAGCCCGTCCGCGACGACCTGCGACTTCTCGAGGGCGATCGCGCGTCGCGCACCCTCCCGCCGCCGCGCCGTGGACGCTGAAGGATCGTCCGCCGCTTCGAGAAGAAACAGGAGCACGCTCGACTCGAAAGGCAGCGGTGCGCTGACGCTTCCCGGCTGAAGTCTTTTGACGGCGGCGGCGATCTGCGGCGGGAGCGCGAGGAGATCCTCGTCTCGCGGCGCATCGGGGAGCGAGTCCGAGCCGTAGGCCACCTCGGCCTCGGCAAAAGACAGTTTCTTCGCGAGAATCTCTTGTCTCACGCGCGCCGCCTCGGGGTACGACGCGAGCCGCAGGGTCCGCAGCGTTCCCTGGAGCGCCGGCTCCCCCGGGGGCGTTCGCGCAGCCAGCCACGCGTCGATCTCCTTGTCGTCCACGTGAACGTCGGCGAGCACGACCGCCTCGCGCAGCTTCTGGATCGTCAGGTCGCGTCGCGCCGCCTCGCGCGCCTCGGGCGCCGTCGGAACGTCTTTCCCGAGATACTCGGCCAGCTCCGCGTCGGAGACCGTCACACCGCGCCGGCGCGCTTCCTGGAGGAGGATCTCACCGTTGAGGAAGTCGTCGAAGAGGCGGCTCTTGACCCGCGCGAGATCGCCCGGCGCCAGCGGCTCGGCGGCGGGGTCCTGGAGTTGATTCGCGTCGAGGTACGCTTGTAATTGGGCGGCCGTCACCTTCTGCGCTCCGATCTCCGCAACGACGCGGGCTCCCGGATCGGCGGCGAAACGGTCGCATGCGGACATCGCGAGGAGCGTGAGCCCGAAGGCGGCGGCGAGGTCTCGGCGGGACGTCACGGGTCTTATGGTATGACATCATGTCGTCATGGTCGTCCTCGATCGTGAATCGCTGAAGCAGGACCTGAAGCAGTTGGTCACGACGGAGTGCGACAAGAACGTGGACATCGCCGAGATCAGCGACGACGAATTCCTGATCGGTGGTCCGCTGAAGCTCGATTCGCTGGATGCGCTGCAGATCTGCATGGAGGTGA
Source organism: Acidobacteriota bacterium (assembly GCA_043740355.1). Taxonomy (GTDB): domain Bacteria; phylum Acidobacteriota; class Polarisedimenticolia; order Polarisedimenticolales; family DASRJG01; genus DASRJG01. The sequence goes on from JAYUCM010000071.1 coordinate 2,729, forward strand.
AGAACCGCTACGGGGTTCGCATCGAAGGCGGTCGCGAAGCGCGGCGCGCCCTACGGTCGATCAACGCGCTGGCCGACACCATCCTCAGCGCCGAGCCGGACTACCCGGCTTCATGATTCGCCCCTGCTTTTTGGGCTCCGGAATCGCCACGCATTTGGGCATCGGGGTTGCGGAGAATCTCGCCGCGCTGCATGAACGGCCGCAGCCGCCGCAGCGCCTTCTGAGGCGCGTCGAGGATCGCGTTCTGAGCATCCCTTACAAGCCGCTCCGCGGATTTCCACTCGAATCTGTAGAGACCCGGCTCGACGACGTCATTGATGCGGTCGTCGAGGAAGCGTTGGACGAGGCCGGCCTTCGCCCGCCGGAACGGCGCCGGATGGCGCTCTTCGTCGGCTCAACGTCGTTCGACATCTCCGTGTCCGAGAGCCTCTACCGCAAGGAGCTGGCCGCCGGAGGCGACAGCCTGCCGCTGCGTTCGTCCAGTTTCGGCAACCTCGCCGAGGCGGTCCGGGAGCGTTTCGGCTTGCGCGGCGAGGACTACACGTTCAACACCGCCTGCACCGCCAGCGCCAACGGAGCGTGGTATGCGGCCCGGCTGATCCAGAACCGTGCGATCGACCACGCGTTGGTTCTCGGCGTCGAGCTCGTCAACGATCTCACGGCCCTCGGCTTTTTCGGCTTGGGCTTGCTCACCCGATCGACGATGCGGCCGTTCGATCTTGGCCGCGACGGTCTCGTGCTGGGCGAGGCCTGCAGCGCGCTGGTGCTCGGACCCGGCGATCCCGAACGCTTTCACCTGCGGGGCGGCGCGAACCTCTGCGACACCCACAGCATGGTCGCCGCGAGCATCGACGGGTCCTCGGTGGCCGCGGTGATCGAACAGGCCTTGGCCGACGCCACGCTTCCGGCCTCGGCGATTGCGGCCGTGAAGGCCCACGGCACCGCCACGCCGTCGAACGACGAAGCGGAAGCCGCCGGCATGATGCGCGCTTTCGCGACGTTGCCGCCGATTTGCGCGCTCAAGCCGTTCATCGGTCACACCTTGGGCGCCTGCGGCCTGACCGAGCTGGTCCTCTTCTATCGCGCCATCGAGCACGGTTTTCTGGTCGCGACGCCGGGTATCGGCGCCGATCCCTCGGCGCTCGGTGTGGCGCTGAACCAAACCGAGCGGTCGATGACGGAGGGGCACTTCATGCTCAACTCGTTCGGGTTCGGTGGTAACAACACCGCGCTCGTGATCTCCCGAGGGTGAAGGACTCCCGGAATGCGCATCATCGCCACGGGTAACTACTGCAGCGAAGTGTCCGGCGAGCCACCGCCTCTGAAAGGCCTGATGCGGGAGGCGACCGGCGTCTCGGTGCGGCGGATCGGCCGCTTCGTCCAGCTCGCGCTGATCGGCGCCGGTCGCTGCGTGAGCGGCATGAGGCTGCCCGTCGAGACGGCGACGTATTTCACGTCCGTTCGCGGCGATATGGAGGTCACTCTCGACGTGCTCGTGCAGATGTGCGAACACGGCCAGCCGCCGACGCCGTTCGCCTTCGTCAATACCGTGGGCAGCTCGACCTGCTTCCATGTGGCGCAGATTTTCGGTGTGCGGGGCCGCAGCCAATTCGTGACCAGCCGTTATGCGCCGATCGAATGCGCCTTGCGGCTGGCCGCGCTCGACATGGCGCACGGCGGCGTCAGGACCGCGCTGCTCGGTTCCGCGGACATTTGCACGGCACCGCTCGCGGCGCACCGCGCACGGATCGGCGTCGCCGACGATTCCCCGGTCGGCGAAGCCAGCCATTGGTTCCTGCTGGCCGCGGACGACGATTGCGGCGTTCCCCTGGGCGTCGTGCGGAGTGTGCGCTCGTTCCCCGATGACGCCGCGTTGCGAGAACACCTGGGCCGACTCCACATCGATCCCGGCGTTGCCACGCTCGCCGCCGGACAACACTTGAGCCCGGACCGGCTGGAGCGCTTCGGTGAAGCCACCGGCATCCGAGACGTGTTTGCCTACCGTGACGGCCTCCCGTGGTACGACAGCCAGGCCGGGCACGGCATTCACCGCTTCTTGACCACGGGAGCGGCGCGGACGTTGGTGCACATCGACGGAGACCCGAGCGGCCGCGCCACGCTCATCGTCATCGACGCGGCTCGACCCGGCGCAGCAGATCCCAAGCGACCGCTTCGCGATCGGCGCAACGATCGATGATGTCCGCCAGCAGCGGCGGATCCATGGGCTCGCGGCCCTTGCACATCTTGCTCGCGCGCAGCGCGAACAGCCTCCACGTGTCGCCGGCTTCGGTCATCGCATCCGAAGCGTCTCGCAGCAGGGCGCAATCGAGCAAGGTGGCCGATTCGCGTAGGAACGCGCCGTACATGAAGCGGAAACCGGCGCCGCCCGTTCCGATTTCCTCCTGCATGCGCACGATGTGCCCCAGGAAGCGCGGCAGGTAGTCGTCGCGGCGCCGCGGATCGCGTCCCAAGCTCACCAGGCTCCGACCCAGGCGGCGTATGCCGCGCAGGCCGACGAACGGGAGCGGCGAGCGCGCCATCGTGCGGTAGTTCGCCCGGATGGCCGCGGGGATCGCCCGCGCGTGATCGATCTTACGCGGGACTCCTTCCGGGTAGTACATCAGCCCTCGCGCGGCGAGCGCGCCCTTGGCGAAGCGCGCCTTCATCAAGGACGCGCGATCGCAGCGCACAGCCTCCTCGAACACCGGATCGCTCACGAGGTAGTCGTCCCCGTCGCGGCTGTAGACGATCAGATTGTGCGCGTTGAAATGGAAGCGCATGTCCTCCGGAAAGTACGGCAGCCAATACACGGAGGCCTGGAGGCCCACGACGTGGCCTTCGTCGAGCGCGCGGTCGAGCGCTTCCATGCCGCTCCCGGAGCGACGAAACGTCCGGCGTCGCATCCGCAGGCCGAGACGCTTGCGTACGCCCCGGATGATGAAGCCCGGCGGCATGCGGTAGGCGATCAACGGCAGCCCCGACAGCTTGACG
>JAYUCM010000072.1:0-2332 GCA_043740355.1 Acidobacteriota bacterium
GATCTTCGCGAGGAGTACCAGAGCGGGGTCCTTCGTCAGGTTGTACTTCTTCACAATGGCATCGAACGAGCACTCCTTGCCGTGATGGCCCAGCTCGACGGCCGGGACGTCGTACGGAATCGCACGCTCCCGCGCCGCGATTTCCATGACCTTCTGGGGCGGCACGAACAAGAACTCTGCACCGGGGTCGACGAACCTCTTGATAAGCCATGGGCACGCGACGCGATCGACCTTCACATGTTCGCGAGTGATCCATTTCATTTCTCGCTCCTCCTCACGGCGTCGCCGGCTTCACTCCCGGTCTGCGCGTGCAGCGCGTACGGATCCACGCGATCCGGTACGAGGGCGGGTCGTCAGGGCTCGTGATGCCCGCCGGCGAAAGCCTTCTCCCCCGCCTCGACGCGGACCGGAAGCCAGTTCTGTCTTGGAGGAAGGGGGCAGGTGGCGTACGGCGTGAACGCACAGGGCGGGTTGTAGGCCTGGTTGAAGTCCACGACGACCTTTCCGTCCTTGGGCATCTCGGCGTAAAGGAAGCGTCCGCCGCCGTAGGTCTCCTTCGCGCTGGTGCCGTCCTTGAAAATGAACCAGAGCGACGGCTCCTTCGGATCCTCGACGACCGGCTCCAGGGTCAGCTCCTTCCCGTCGATCGTCAGATTGACGAGACCCGGCGCCTCCATCGTGTCGGTCGTGCCGAGCACCGTCGGAATCGCGACCTTCTTCGGCGCGTCGTACGGAACGAACGTCCCCGTCACGCGCCACTTCGCGTCGGCCGGGAAATAGTCGAGCCCCTTGAAACGCGTGCGCACGGGGCTCGCCGAGTCCTTCACGCGAACCCCGATGCGATCGCCGCGCCTGATCACGAAGAAGCTCAGGGTGCCTAGCGTGACGACGTCGGTCTTCTCCGCGGTGTCGTCGCCGAGCACGCGCTGGGTCACCGGCTGGCCGTCGAGCGTCAGGCCGGCCGAAGGCTCCGGCTTGATCCGCACGATGCCCGCATCGAGAACCAGCACACCGGCACGCTTCGGGGCCTTCCCCGCAGGAAGCGGCACGGCGCATTCCGGATCGGAACCGAACACGTTGTCCCCGGGCTGCAGCCAGTGGAGGCCGACGAGGGTCAACCAGCCGTTCGCCGACGTCAGGCGCTTGAAGCGGCCTTCGCGCCACACCTGCTCGGTCTTCTGAAATCCCGGGTCGGCCGCAGCGAACGCGGGAACCACGAGGGTGATCACGGCGACGATGCAGAGTTTGTTCATGCGACGCATTGGACCACACGGCGGCGGGTTGGGCGAGCGTCTCGACACCCTGAGGGGACACATGGTCTGATCGCCTCCGTGACCGACCCCCTCGTGCCTTTCCTCGAGCGGCGCGGCGCGGCCGTGCTGGACGGAGGGCTCGCGACCGAGCTCGAATGCCGCGGCCTCGCGCTCGACGACCCGCTCTGGTCGGCCCGGGCGCTGATCGACGCTCCGGCGATCGTGTCTGCCGTGCATCGCGACTACCTCGAGGCGGGCGCCGACGTCGTCACGACCGCGACCTACCAGGCGACGGTCGAGGGGCTGATCGCGCTGGGTCTCGCGGCGGGCGAAGCCCGGCGTGTGCTCCTGTCCGGAGTCGATCTCGCCTGCCGGGAACGCGACGCGTTCTGGGAACGCTCGACCCAGAACGGCGCACGCGCCCGGCCGCTGGTGGCGGCGTCCATCGGGAGCTACGGGGCGTTTCTGGCGGACGGGTCCGAGTACCGGGGTGACTATGGGCTCGATGTGGACGCGCTGGCCGCCTGGCACCGCCCGCGCGTTCGCATCGTCGAGGAGGGAGGAGCCGATCTCGTCGCGTTCGAGACGATACCGTCGCTCGTCGAGGCCGCTGCGATCGTCCGCCTGCTCGCCGAGATCGACGGTCCGCCTGCGTGGATCGCGTTTCAAGCACGGCATGCGGAAGCCTTGGCCGACGGTTCTCCTCTCGAAGCGGCGGTCGCCCTGGCGGAGCGCTGCCCGCGCGTCGTGGCCGTCGGCGTCAACTGCGTGGCACCCGCGCTGGTCGGGCCGCTGCTCGCGCGCTGCGCCTCATCGACCGGGAAGGCCCTCGTCGCCTACCCGAATCGCGGGGACGCATGGGACGCCGCGACGCGGCTGTGGATCCCCGGCGGTGCGCATCCTGCGTTCGGCGAGCTCGCGCAAGCATGGCGCGCCGCGGGCGCGCGCCTCATCGGAGGCTGCTGCCGCACCACACCTGCCGACATCCGCGCGATCGCCGCCGCGCTGGAATAACGGGGTCAGGTCTCCCATTGAATTTGGGGTCAGGTCTCCCATTGAGTCATGCGCAGAACGCGCAT
>JAYUCM010000073.1:0-5708 GCA_043740355.1 Acidobacteriota bacterium
CGCATCCGATGCGGACGCGATTCCCGACTCCGGCCTTCTGATCAACGACACCTCCATGAAGATCCTCGTCGCGGTCAGCGTCCCTCCAGGCACGCCGAATGCGACGGTGGACGTCACGACGGTCACCGGCGTCTCGTCGTTCAACGCCTCGGGCACGGACATCGCCCGGGACACGACCACGATCAGCGCACCGTCGGTGGTCGTCACCAAGTCGGTCGACCAGCCGACGGCGCTTCCGGGCGCCACGCTCACGTACACGATCACGGTGACCAACACCGGGTCCGGCCCCGCGAACGCGAACGTGCTGACGGACCAGATCCCGGCGAGCACCACCTACGTTCCGAGCTCGATCACGCTTGACGGCGTGGCGCAGGGCGACGGGAACGCGGACGGCGACAGCGGCGAGTACATCGCCGGGCCGCCTCGTCGCGTCTCGGTGGTACTGGGCAACTTGGCCGCAGGCGCTCCGGCGCGCACGGTCACGTTCAAGGTGACGATCAACTGATCGACCGCAAAGGCTAGAGGCGGGCGGGGCGTCGGCGATGACGTCCCGCCCGCCGCTTTTTTGCTTTTTGCACGGCTCGGGCAAGGGCGTCGGGGCCCCACTCACGCTCGAGCCAACTCGAGGGCACACACGGTGCTACGGGACTCTTGCGATCATCCCGCGTTGTGGCCGTCCCTTCATTGGGGCGCACGCGCGAACGTGCGCGCGGGAGTCGTCTCGTGCCTGACCGTCCTCGCGGCCCTCGTCGTGCCGGAGCGCGTCGTCGCCGCGCCGACCCCCGCCGGAACCCTGGTAGAGAACATCGCGCACTCCGTCCACGCGACGCCACAGGGACTCTCCGTCGAGGAAAGCTCGAACACCGCCACGACGATGATCGCCACGTCGTGCACGATGGATCCGTTCGTGCTCACGGTCGCACCCTCGGGCCCCGTCGCACCGGGAACCGAGCTGACCTACACGCTCACCGCGACGAACCGGACCGGCGTTGCGCTGCCTGCCGTCGAGTTCATCGTGCCAGTGGACGCGGCGCTCACCGACGTCAGCGTGGTCGCTCCGCCGCCGCCGCTGGGAGCTTCCGGCGCCGCGTTCGACCCTGCGTCCCGGGTGATCACGTGGACGCTCGCCTCCCCCCTCCCGCCTGATGCGACGATCGTGCTGGGGTTTACGGCACGTGTCCGTCCGGATGTGCCGGCAGGCTCGACGGTCACGGTCACCGCCGGACAAGAGTCCCCTGCCTGCGCTGGGTATCTCGCGAGCAACTCGGTGTCGACGCCGTTGGCCACGTCGGCGCTCACGCTGACCCTGAGCGCCGACCGAGGCGCGGTCGCGCCAGGAGACGGTGTCGGGTTCGCCTTGACGGTCGAGAACGCGGGCGTGTCGTTCACGCTCACCGGCGTCGTCCTGACGAATACGCTTCCCGGCGCGCTTCGCTACGTGCCCGGGACGACGCGCCTCGGGGCCGGCGCGGCTCCTGACCCTACGATCGCCGCCGACGGCCGAGCGCTGACGTTTGCGCTTCCCGACCTCACCCCGGGAGCGGCGGACACGATCCGATTCGGTGCGCGGACCCTTCCCACCGCGACCGAAGGGGAGATCGTCGACCGCGCCGTCGCCAACGCCGCCACGACGTCGGGCATTCCGGTCGCATCGCTCCCGGCCTCGGCCGCCGTCCGCGTCGTCCCCGGTCCGTTCCGGCAGGAGGCGCTCGTCGTGGGGCGCGTGTACGTCGACGACGACCGCGATGGGACGATCGATCCGGGTGAGCCCGGCGTTCCCGGCGTGATCGTTCTGCTCGAGGACGGCCGCGGCGCCGTCACCGACATCACGGGCCACTATCACGTGGACGGCGTGCGGCCGGGACTTCACGTCGCGCGGATCGATCCGCGAACGCTTCCCGCACCCCTGACACCCGTCGCGACCGGCGTCGCGTGGGCCGGAGACGCGGCCAGCCGCTTCGTCGAAACCCGCGCGTCCGCGATCGAGGTCGTGGATTTCCCCCTCGGACCGTCGGGAGCAGGGCGGTGCGCCGTGACGAACGGCGACGTCGGCCTCCACCTGCCCGGGGCGGCGTTGACGACGAGCGCTCCGGGGGGCGAGGAGAGGACGCGCGCCGTCGTCGACGGACTGGCGGGCTACTTTGCCGATCTCGGCGCGACCGATCCCGAGCGCATCGCCATGACGTGTCGCGACGCGGATCTGGATCTGGACGCGTTGCGCGTGCTCTTGCGGCAGGCTCTCGTCGCTCGACGCACCGGCGATTCGACCGCACACGCTCCGGTGACCCCACCCCCCGCCCCGGCCGATCCCGCCCTGCAGCCGAAGGATCCGTTGGAGGAGCTCGCCCGGCACGCGGAACGAAAGGCCGCGATCGTGTATCCGGCGGACGGGTCGCGCGCACCGCGCTCGGCGACCTCGGTCGAGGTGGTCTACCCGGCCGACTCGCACATCGAGCTTCTGCGCGACGGCGAACCGGTGCGGATGGATTTGATCGGGCTCACGACGACCGTCCCCGCGCGTCGCGTCTCGGCCGCGCGCTTTCTCTCGATCAAGCTCCGCCCCGGACTCAACGTCTTCGAGCTCCGCGCGCGACCTCCCGAGCAGGGCGCGGCGTTGCAGACCGACCGGATCACCGTGCACCTTCCGGGGCCCACGGTCGCGCTGGCGATCGCTCAGCCGGAAGTCCCGTGCGTCGCCGACGGCGTGACGGCCTGCACGCTGAGGCTGGAAACGCAGGACGAGGCCGGGATGCGCGCTTCGGACGACGCTGTCGTGACGGTCGTCATCGAGGGCGCCCGCGTGCTGGATCCCGACCTGGATCCGCGCCGCGAGGGCCATCAAGTGCGCGTTGTCGAAGGACGCGCCCTCGTTCGGTTCGCGCCGCCGGCGACCCCCGGACGATTGCACGTCTTCGCGGACGCGAACGGCACGTCGGTCGAGGGGTTTCTCGAGACCATCCCTCGCGGAGGGCCTTGGCAGGTCCACGGCCTCGCGGAGGCGCGTCTTGCCGGGGACGCCGGTGTCGAAGGGGATGGCGGTCTCCCGCCGGGAGTGCTGGACGCCGTCCAAGGCGGCGGCGCTCGCGTTGCGGTGCTCGCCCAGGGACCGGTGCTGAAGCGCTCGCACCTCACGGTCTCGCTCGACACCGACCGCGATCGCGAACCCTACCGTCTGTTCGATCGCTTTGCGCCGGACGCGTTCTTCCCGGTTGCAGGCGACACCTCGGGCGAGGTCGTCACCACGCCTCGCCAAGGGCCGCTCTACGTCCGCCTGGATGGGCCCGCCGGTTTCATCGCGGCGGGTGACTTCGAGACCGGCTTCACTCATACGGAGCTGGCGCGCTACGACAGGCGGTTCACCGGTGCCTCGGGCCGCTTCGGCAACCGCGCCGTCACGCTCGACGCGTTCGCGGCTTCGACCGACCAATCGCAAGCGCGCGACATCTTCGCCCCCGACGGCACGTCGGGCCCGTACCTTCTCAGCCATCGCCCGGTCGTCGCCTACTCGGAAGCCGTGATCGCCGAGACACGGAATCGCTGGCATCCCGAGGACGTGATCCGGCGCGCGGTGAAGCTGCCAAGCCTGGACTACTCCCTCGATCCCGATTCGGGGACGATTCTCTTCCGAGGCCCGATCGCCCCGTTCGACGAGGACCTCAATCCGATACGGATCGTCGTGGTGTACGAGACGCGCGACGGCATCAAGGATCGGCTCACCGCGGGCGTACGCCTCGTCGGGCGCCCCGGCCGCAACGTAGAGACCGGCGCGACGATGGTGCACGAGGCCCGCGAAGGCGGGGACTACGGCCTCTACGGGCTCGATCTCCTCTGGCGCCCGAAGGCGGGGACCACCGTCGCCGCGGAGACCGCCGCGACCGCGCAGGACGGTCGGTACGACGTCGCGTATCGCTTCGAGGCTCTCTCGCAAGCGACCGAGGCGTTGCGATGGGAGTTCCATTACCACGACCTGCCGGCCGGATTCGCGAACGGGTCCCTGCTTTCGGCGCCCGAGGTCGGGGGTCGGCGCGCGGCAGCCGGCGTGCAGTGGCTCCCGCGCGGGCCCTGGCGGCTGCACGGTGAAGCGCTCTGGCAAGACGACCGGGCGAACGCGTTGACGCGAACCACGGCTGCGCTCCTGGCCGAACGCAAGGTCGGCCAAGTCTTGATCAGCGGCGGCGTCCGCGGCGTAGCGTTCGATGGCGGAGGGACTTCGGTCACGTCCGCGCTCGCGGAAGTAGGGGTCAAGATCCCGCTCGGCGCGCGCTGGACGGGCGAGCTGTTCCGCGCGCAAGTCTTGACCCGCGACGTGGCGCCCGGGTATCCCAGTCGCACGGCGGTTGGCTTCGGGTGGGACCTCACGGAGGGAAGGCGCTTCACGATCCGGCACGAGATCGAGTCTGGAGGCGACTTTCCGAAGCATTCCCGGACACTGCTTAGCCTCGAGAGCCGCATCGGCGCGAACACGCGCTCGCTCTCGGGATACACCATCGAAGGCGGCGCGTCCGGGACGACGATGCGCGCGTCGAGCGGCATCGAGACAACCCTAAGGCTGAGCCCGACGAGCTCGCTGTTCGGCTCGGCTGCCGTGGTCGATACCACGGCCGGGGACGGCAGCGCGGATTTCGTCGCGCTGGCCGGCGGATACGAGTACCGAGCCGGAAGCTCGCTCGTCGCCGCGCGATACGAGGTGAATTTCGGGGAGGAGGAAGTTCGGCATTTGCTGACGGCGTCCGGCGTCTTCCGCGCCGCCGCAGCGTGGACGGTGTTCGTGCGGGAGCGATTGTTCCTCTCCGATCCCGACGGCCAAGCGAGCGTGGCACGTGGCGAGGGCCTCGTCGGCGCGGCGTTCCGTCCGCTCGCAGGGCCGGTCCAATTCCTGTTACGGCTGGATCACACCCGAGGCGGAGGAACGGCCACGACGTCGGGTGGCGTCACGCCGGGCGCTGCAACGGCTGAGCCGTCAGGCGCCATCAGCACGCCGTCCGGCCAGCCTGGAGCGCCGGGTCTGGGGCTCGACTACGCGCGTTACGGCCCCATGGCGACGCGAGATGCGCTCGCGATCAACCTCGCCGCGGGATTCCGCATCGACCGGCGCAACCGGCTCGCCTCGACGCTCGTCGTGCGTCACGTCGGCGAGGAGGCTGCCACGGGAATCGACGCCGCGGACACCTGGCTCGTTGCGCTGCACTACACCGCGCAGTTGCACGATCGCTTCACGGTCGGTGCCTCTGCCCGGAGGTTCGCGCAGCGCGAGACGCGAACCGCGACCTACGGTCACGGGATCGAGCTGGGCTATCTGGCATTCAAGAATCTCTGGCTGAGCGGCGGCTACAACGTTGCGGGCTTCGCCGACCGCACGTTTCCGTCCGCGGAGAACACCGCCAAGGGGCCGTTCGTCTCGCTCCGGTTCAAGTTCGACGAGACGAGCTTGGCATCCCTGAAGGACATCAGACTCGATCGTCCGTGAGCGGGCCGGCTAGACGCTGAACCGGGCGCCCTCCGGCCTCAACGTCCGCCCCTCGTTCTTGTGGAGATAGGCTTCGATCGCGTGCCGGTCTTCGGCGCCGAACCGCTCGAACTCGACCCCCATCCCGGGTGCGCGCACCTCGGCGGCCGTTCCGGGATGGAGCGGGACCGTGCGGACCACGCGGCCGATGACATGGACGTTTCCTTCCGCGGTGGGCAGCGGGAACGAAAGGGCGCACCGC
>JAYUCM010000074.1:0-2327 GCA_043740355.1 Acidobacteriota bacterium
CGTCCACTGCCATTTTCGGGAGTGCGTCTTTGAACGCGGACATTCGCTGGACCAGACTCATGACCGGCTCGCTTCCCCCTGATTCCGTCCGTAGTCGTATGTTCCGGGCTCGTAGTCGTCGTACCGGTAGAAGTAGCGGTCGACCGCCGTGAACACCACGTCGTTGAGCACGACCCCCAGAATCTTCGCGCCGTCCAACGACTCCCTCGCCCGGCGAATGAGCGGCGCGGTCGTCGTTCCCGCGCGGACGACGAGGAGCGCGCCGTCCGCGTGCGCGGCCAGGACGGCCGCGTCGGTGAACGGTACCGTCGGCGGCGCGTCGATCACGATGCGGTCGAACCGGCTTCGCAGCTCGGCGAACATCCTGCCGAGGTCCTTCTTCTGGAGGAGCTCGAGCGGCGTCTCCCTCGCAGCCCCCGCGGGGAGCACCCAGAGGGTCGAGTCCGACATCTCGACCAGCGCGTGGTCCAGCGGGGCCCCGGCCGCGAGAACTTCCGACAGGCCGATGGTCGGCGTGGGCTTGATGTAGCCGGACACCGAGGGGCGTCTTAGGTCGGCGCCGATGAGCAGCGTGCGGCATTTCCGGTCCTCGGCGTACGCGAGCGCGAGGTTCATGGCCGTCGTGGTCTTCCCCTCGCCGGGGACGGCGCTCGTAATCACGGTCGACTGCGGCCGGGATGGAAACGCGGGCGTTCCCTGCTCCAGGCACAGCCGGAGGCGCCGGTACCGCTCGGCGAGCGGCGACCCAGGACGATCCATCAAGACGAGATGCGGGTGATCGATGAATTTCCTCGGAACGATCGAGCCGGGCGGCAACCCGTGGACGGCTGGGCCCGCGGACGTCGATCGGTATGTCCCGCGCGAGGTTCCCTCGCCGTTGGATCCCTGGTACACGCTCCCGCTGCTCATGCCAGCCTCCCCGCCTCGCGGCCGTACGCATAGGAACCGAGGCTCGACTTCAGATCGGCGTCGAGGCTCGGGATCACGCCATAGACGGACAAGTCGGGGAACACGGCTGCGAACTCGTCCTCGCTCCGCAAGGTCTGGTCGACGAACTCCCGCCCGGCGGCCGCGCCTACGCCGAGCAAGAGACCGAAGGCGATCCCCGCAATGACGTACTCGTAGACGTTCGGCTTGATCGGAACCGTGGGCGGGTACGCGCGGTCCTGGATCTGGAACTGCTCGCCCGTCTTCGACCCCTCGAGATCTTGCGCGTGCCGCGCCTGCTCGTTCTGGACCACCGCGAGGTCGAGCTGGCGCTTCGCCTGGTCGGAGTCGCGGGTCAGCTCGAGGAGCTTCGGTTGGATCTGCGGGGAGTTGCCGATGCGCGCGCCGTAGGCCAGGATCTTGGCGTTCTCCCGCGTGCGCTCGCTCTCGCGCTGCTCGATCTCGTTTTCGATCGCCGTGATTTGGACGGAGATCGGGTCGAATGCCGTCGCGATCCGCGGGCTCGCGGGAGCGCCCGTTGCGGCGGCGATCGGCAGCGAGCGGACGAGCTCCGCGATCTGCGTCCGCCTGCGCTTCACGAGCGGGTTTTCCTCCGTGTAGTTCACGCGGAGCTCTGCGAGCTCGCGTTTCAGCGTGGCGAGGCGCCCCGTTTCGGCCCCGACCGCCACGTCCGTCCGGCCGGGCAGTATGTCGATCGTCCTCTGGGCATCCGCCTGGGCCCGGAGCGCGACGAGGCGGTCGTTGGCCGATCGGATGTCGCTCGTCAACTGCGCGAAGCGGTTCTTCGCGTCGTACAGGAACTGCACGTTGGCCGTCTGTTGCTCCGGCAGCTGGTGAAGGTTCTGCTTCGTGAATTCCTCAATCTTCTTGTCGCGTTCCACCAGCTCCAAACGGTACTTCTGCTCCCAGTTCTCCGTGGTGCCGAGCGTTTCGGTCGCCTGCGAGGCGCGGATCTTCGAGTTCTGCTCGATGAACAAGCCCGCGAGCTGATTCGCGATGCCGGCGGCGCGCTCCGGGTCGTCGTCCTCGACCGAGATCCGGAACCAGGAGAAGTTCTGCCCGTCGAGCTCCGGGACGACCTGCGCGCGGAGCTTCCCGCAGCTCTCCTCGATCTCGGCCTCGCTCGCGTTCGCGGGAACCATCTCGAGCTTGCGAGCGACCTGCTCGAGGTACGAGCGGCTCAAGATCTGCAGCTCGAGGCTCCTCATCCGCTCTTCGATGTGCAGCGTGACGCTGCCGCGAGCCATGTCCTCCGGGACGCCTTGACGGGTCACGAGGATGGTCGTCGTCGCTTGATAAACGTTCGGTGTCACGCTCACGATCACGAGGCTCGTGGCGATCGCGAGCACCGCCGGCACGACGACCCACCACTTCCGCCG
>JAYUCM010000075.1:0-5684 GCA_043740355.1 Acidobacteriota bacterium
GAGGTTTCCGGCGATGACGTATTGCGCCGCGGTGACGAGCGCGTAAACGAATCCGGAGCAGGCCGCCTGGAGGTCGAACGCCGCCGCGGGTTTGGCGCCAAGGCCGTCCTGAATGATGCACGCCGTCGACGGGAACGCCATGTCCGGCGTGTAGGTCGCGCAGACGATCAAGTCGATCTCCCGAGCCGAGACGCCGGCGGCCGCGAGAGCGCGTTCGGCGGCGATCAACCCGAGATCCGATGACCCGATGCCGGGCTCCGCGAAGCGCCGTTCGCGAATTCCCGTGCGGGTCAGGATCCATTCCTCGGAGCAGCCGAATCGGTCCGCCAATTCGCGGTTGTCGAGCACGCGCTCGGGCAGATAGGAGCCGGTGCCGAGTACGCCGGCGCGCGCGATCGCCTGGTTCATCAGCGTCACCTCACCGCGGAAACGTCACTCGTGCGAGATGGTACGCGACGGCGCAAATGCCTACGGGCCCCGCACGAAAACGACCGTGACACGGCCCCCGCCGTTCGCGGCATCCCCCGCAAATAGGGCTTCCGCACGGCCATCCCCGTCCAGATCGAGGAGGTGAGGCGTGCCCAGCCCACCGGCCACCCGTTGGACCTGAAACCCGTCAGCCCCTGCCGAAAACGTCATGCGGTGCGCGGTGGGTAGCTCCGGGAGAGCTATGCGGCGCGAGGGAATGGTCTCGACGGGCCTTTGGGCGGCTCTTTCGGGAATGGAGCCGGGAAAGACGAGGAGCTCTCGGTTCGCGAGCAGCATCAGATCGGGACGGCCGTCGCCGTCGAGGTCGGCGCCGAACTCCAGGAAGCCCTTCTCCCCGCCCTCGACGTCGAACGACAGCGAACGCGGTTTCTCGAAACTCGAAGCGGTACCGCGATACACCTCGAGCGCCGCGATCGAGTTCTTGAGCCCCCTCCAAAAAGAGAGGACCAGATCGTCGCGGCCGTCGCGGTCGAGATCGACGACCGCGGGGCTCGCCACCTGCCAGAGGTTGATTCCGGTCGTCGCGGCGAAGAGAGGGGCGTCCCCGGCGCGCGTGCGATCACCGCCCAGCGGATACACGCGCAGCGCTTTCTCTCCTAAGAGGCTCAACTTGTCGGCAGACGTGGTGGTGACGATGAGCACGGGCGACCCGTTCAGTATCGCGAACGCACTGTCCACCACGCGCTCGGGCGTGGGAAACAGCGCCCAGCTCTCCACCGACTGCGTTTCTGGTGGTCCATCGGGATCGAGAAAGAGCGTGCGCAGCCGGCGCCTCCCCAAGGGTTCTGGCTCGGTCGCAAACGCCATCCGGCCGGACGCGGTCCGGCCGATCGGGCACACCGCCGGCGACACGACGCGCACGCGCTCGGCGCCGGGATTCACGCGTTCGGGGATCGCGAGCTCGGAGCCGACCGCAATCCTGCCCTCCGGATCACGGCGATAGGTTCGGAACGCCCCCAGGAGCGTCACCCTCAGGGCGCTGTCCTGCGCCGCGCGCGGGTCCCACGACACCCGTGGGCCGCCGAGAGAAGCCCCCAGCGCCCCGTCGTCGGCGAGCGCGCGAGTCCCTGCCGATCCGTCGGACGAGATCGTCACGAGATCGATCTTCCCCTCCCTGACCAGGAGCAGCTCCTCCGTGCCGTCTCCATCCAGGTCGGCGGATTCGAGAGCGCCCGCCGGAAGACCGGCCCCCAGCGGCTCCAGCCGTTCCGGAGACTCCGGGCGCCAGCGGAACAACCGAGCGTCGCGGTCGTTGCTTGCGGCTGCCTCGCGCACCGTGCAGGGCGCAGGGCTTGCCTTCTCCCCGGCGTCGGGCCGCTGTCCGACGAGGAGCATGAGGGCGCGATGCCGGTCGGGCGTTCGGGGCAGAGCCCAGCCTAGGAGCGGCCCGTCGAACGCAAGGTCCGCGCGCCAGCCGTCAGCCCCGCGCATGACGGCGATGTGAGGAGCCGCGGTAGCCCCCGCCACCGGCGGCGTCGCCTTTGGCTTGGGCCTGGCGATCGCCTGCGGCGCCGCGCAGGATGCCGCGATCGCGAGCACCACTGCGGCAGCCCTCATCGGCCGTTTCCGCTCAGGTCGAGCTCCAGCCTTGCGGGCGCGGTCGCCCCGGCTTCCGGAGGTGTCAACGTGCGTGTGATCGCGAGATCCGACCTTCCGTCGCCGTCGAAGTCCCGCACGCGGACGAGCATGACGTCCTCGGGCTCGTCGTCGAGGGCGATCGCAAGATCGGGTTTCTCGGCATAGCGTCCGCCGCGCTGCCCGCGGTGGATCGTGACCGTCTTCCCGCGCCCGAGATGGACGAAATCCACGCGCCCGTCGCCGTCGAAGTCACCCTGGAACTGCCCGAGGCGCGAGATCTCGAGACGGTTCAAATCGAGGTGGAGGGTTTCGTCGAGCTTCTGGTCGGGGACGAGGCGGAACGAGCCGTCCGCCTGTTGGGCGATCACGTGGAACTCGAGCCCGACCCCGATCTTCTTCGCGGTCAAGGCACGCAGGGCCTGGAGCATCGAGAAGTCGAGCGTCACCGTGACGAGGTCCTTCCGTCCGTCGCCGTCGAGATCGATGAACTGAAGATCGACGCCGTCCCGAAAGCCTCCGGAAAACGCCCAGCCCTCGGCTTCGAACGTCGTGTACGGCCCCGGATCGACGGAGAGGTCCGGTCGCAGGTGGTGGACCCGGTAACGCATCAACGGCCTCTTGGCTTGCTTCATGTCGCTCTTCCCGGTGTCGACCTCTTCGCGCGTGACGATCTCGATACGGCCATCGCCGTCGAGATCGCCGGCCCACGCCACGTCGCGCCGGGACGGACCCTGCGCGTGGTCGTCCTGTCCCCCCGTCGTCGCGGTCTTCTGGGCTGGCGAGGCGAGGCATCCGAGTTCGACGACTCGCGCCGGAGCGAAACGCGCTCCGCCCAGGCCGCGGGCGATCGCGATCCACGGGGTGCCGCCGCGCTGCCCGACCACGAGGTCGAGACGGCGGTCACCGTCGGCGTCCTCCACCCGCGGGATCGGCACGTCACGCGACGCCGATCCGAGCGGCGAGGAGCGGTCGTCGCCAGGGAGACGCCCGCGGAACGATGCGACCTTCGCGAACCCGCCGTTTTCACCGCGGTGTACCGCGATCCCGTCCGTTGCGGGAATGAGGGCGTCCAGGACGTTGTCCCCATCCACGTCCTTCAGAACGTCAAGATCGGGGAGGATCGCCCCGGTTCCGGCAAACGCGCAGGGTTCCTCGAGCAGCGGCTCGAGGGTGAGCGACTCCGCCCCGGGCGTCCCGCTGAGACGGATCTCCGAGAGCCCGTCGTCGGTCAGCGCGACCACGGGATGCGTCTCCGATCCGGCTTCAGCGGAGAGCACACTCGCCGGCAGCGGGAGCGGCGGTCCTGCCGGGCGGTATCCGCCGCCGGCCTGCGCGAGAAACGCGCGCGCCTCCCGCACGTCGAACAGCGCCGGAACGACTTCCGTGACGGCGACGGCATCCTCGACTCGATCGGTGGTGATCGACCCCCAGCGCGTGTAGGCGACGACGACCAAGAGGTCCTTGCGGCCGTCCCCGTTGAGGTCGGCGGCGACGATCACAGCCGGGGGTCCCGGCAGGTCGAGGACGACTCGCCGCAGCGCGAGATCGACAGGATGCGCGGCGTAGGCGGATACCGCGAGAATCACGATCGCGCCGGGACGTACGACGCGCGCGCGATCTCGCGCACAGGACGAAGAGGATCGACGGCGCATGGGCACGGAACGCTACGCCGCGCGGTTAGCGTGGTCAACTCGCGTCGCCGCGTTGTCATGGCTGCGCCGTGACCACCCTCCGGTACTGCACCGCTTCGGCCACGTGTCTTTCGAGGATCGATGGGCTCGAGTCGAGGTCGGCGAGCGTTCGCGCGACGCGACGCACGCGATCGTAGCCTCGAGCCGTCAACCCGAGACGGCGGCACGCATCGACCAGGATCCGCTTCGGCGCACAAGCGAGCGCCGCGTGGCGCTCGAGCTCGGCACGTCCCATGCGCGCATTGGACGCTGGACCTTGCGGCCCGAAGCGGGATCGCTGCCGCAGGCGCGCCGCATGCACGCGATCACGCACACGTGCGGAGGCCTCGCCCGGCGCCGCACTCGAGAGATCGCCGGGATCAACGGCAGGCACCTCGATCGCGAGATCGAACCGGTCGAGCAGCGGGCCGGACAATTTCGCCTGGTAGCGCCGCACCTCGTTCGGGGTGCAACGGCAGCGCGAACGGGGATCGCCGTGCCAGCCGCAGGAGCATGGGTTCATCGACGCGACCAGCATGAAACGCGCCGGGAACACCGCCCGCGCGTGCAGACGCACGATCGCGACGTCGCCGCTTTCCAACGGCTGGCGCAGCGCCTCGAGCGCATCGCGGCGGAATTCCGTCAGTTCGTCGAGGTACAACACGCCGCCGTTCGCCAGAGCGATCTCGCCGGGTCGCAACGCCTGTCCCCCGCCGATCAGTCCGGCCAAAGAGACGCCGTGGTGGGGCGCGCGGAAGGGACGGCGGCGCACGAGGCCGCTCGCAAGTCCGGCGGCGCTCCACGCGCGGGTCACCTCCAGGGCCTCCTCGTGCGCCAGGGGCGGGAGGATGCCGGGAAGCCGCCGCGCGAGCATCGTCTTTCCCGATCCGGGAGGCCCGGTCAGCAAGAGATGGTGGCCACCGGCGGCAGCGACCTCGAGGGCGCGGCGCGCGGCGTGCTGACCGCGGACTTCGTCCAGGTCCTCGCCCGGAGGATCGGTGGTCTCCGCGTTTTCCGCAGGGGCTTCAGCGTCGGGGACCGCGATCCGCGAGGGGTCCCTGAGAAGAGCGATCGCGTCGGCGAGCGAACCGGCCCGCCAGACCTGAATCCCCGGAACCAGAAGGGCCTCCGCCACGTTGGCCGCGGGCACCAGGACCCCGCGGCGGCCGGCAGCCCGCGCGGCCAATGCGATGGCCAGAACGCCCGGCACCGGCCGCACCGCGCCGTCGAGCGCCAGCTCCCCCGCCAGAACGATGTCTCGCGCGGGGGCGGAGCCTAGCCGCCCATCCGCGGCAAGAATCGCCGACGCGATCGGAAGATCGAGCGCGGCCCCCTCCTTGCGAACGTCGGCCGGGGCGAGATTGATCGTCACGCGGCGCTGGGGCAGCTTGAATCCGGAGTGAGCGAGCGCGGCACGAATGCGATCGATCCCTTCGCGCACGCTGCTGTTCGCCAGTCCTACCGCGGCGATGTTGGGAAGGCCGCCTCCGAGATGGACTTCGACCTCGACGAGGCGGGCTTCCACGCCGACAAGGACCGCTCCCGCGGTTCGTCCGAGCATGTGACCTTCCTAGCGGAGGAAGCCGGTGGGACCTGCGGACCGGAGAAAAGCTAGTTCGTGCGGATCTTCAGGCGCGTGCCCGGATAGAGCACGCCGTCCACGCTGATTCTATTGAGGGCGCAGATCTGGTCGATCGTGACCTGGTAGTGGTCCGCGATGCGGTAGAGCGTCTCGCCGCGACGCACCGTGTGAACGACCGGACGAACCGCCGGGGCCTCGCGGTTGGCGTTTGCCGCCGCCACAGAAGCTCGCGTGTGCGAACCTCTCCCCGGAATGGCCAGCCGCTGTCCGACGCTGAGCCGGGATCGAACTTGAATGCCGCTGGCGGATGCGATCGCGGTTGCAGTCGTCCGATAGTGCCTGGCGATGCTCGAGAGCGTGTCTCC
>JAYUCM010000076.1:0-5649 GCA_043740355.1 Acidobacteriota bacterium
TGGACGACGGCGGCGTAGCCAAGTGGTAAGGCAACGGTCTGCAAAACCGTCATTCACCGGTTCAAATCCGGTCGCCGCCTCCAACGCCGCCACGCGGACCGACGCACGGAACTGAGTGGATGTTCGATCGGAAGTCGAAAGGGCCCGCTGGGCCGACTCTTCTGGATCGCGTCGTGAAATCCGGCTCCCAGCGCGTCGCGATCCTGGGTCTCCACGCGCAGGCCGGCACGCGCACCGTGTTGGCTTCGCTCGTCCGTGAGATTCACGCCCGATCGTTGACCCTCGCGTTGACCTCCGCACCGAGGCTGCCGCTGGAACAAGAAGAGGGGGCCGACCCGCACCCGGTGACCCGCATGATCGTTCCGGAGGGTGCCTGGATCGCCACCTCCGCTCCGCCTCCCGTCGGAGGTGCCGTCGCCAAGCTCGACCTCATCGAAACGACCGAGTGGTCGACCAGCCTCGGGCCCGTCAGCGTTTACCGCGTTCTTGCCGGGGGTGAAGCCGATCTGCACGGACCGGGGGAACCCGATCCGATGAGGGCGGTGCTGATGCGGCTGGGCGAGCTGTCCGGGGGACTCGTCCTCGTCGACGGCGGATGGGAGCGGCGCGCGTTCGCGGCGCCGGGAGTGAGCGACGGCGTGGTCATCGCCCTCGCCGCAGGGTATTCGGCGACGCCCGATCGCTCCGCCGCCGCCGCCCGGTATCTCGTCGAGACCCTCTCGGTGCCGCCGTGCGACGAGGCCGCGCGTGACGCGTGGGACGAGACGGCGTCGAAAGGGGCGACGGCGCTCCTCGACGCGCGCGGTCGCCCGCTGGGCGTCATGCCTCCCGGGCTCGTCGACCCGGTTCCCGCGTTGAAGACGCCGGACGGTGGACCCGTATCGACGGTCGTGCTTCCTCACGGACTGAACGACGAGTTCATGATCCCCCTGGTGCGCTCTCCGTTGCGATGCACGTTGGTCGTGCGGGATGCGACGCGCATCAACGTGGCGCCGGTCTATTACAAGGCGTGGCTCAAGGGGCGCGGCCGCATCCAGGTCGTGAGGCCCCTCCGCCTGATCGCCGCGGCGACCAACCCCTGGAACCCCGCGGGCCCCGACGCGGATGCGGTGGAGTTCCGCCGCAGCGTCGCGACCGCGCTGCCCGACGTGTCGGTGCACGATGTCGTGATCGAGTCCGGCGGAGAGCGTAGCAAGCCGGTGTGGAAGTTCTGGGACTGAGGTTTCTACCGCCCCGCGCAGAAGTTATAGCTAGACATCATTGAATTCGTAACTCGATAAAAACAGTATCGTCATCGACGCGGTCACAGAGGGGCAGCTCGGTCGTGTGACCGATTAGTAAGTGCTTTCGTTCTAGCGATTGCGTTGCAAGCGGCATCGAATTCCGCGAGTGGCATGTGCTTCGCTCTATGGCTCTTCGGTGGCCCATCGGGGGATCGCCGGGGAGACCAACAGCTCATGCGAAACCTTTTCCGCTCATTTGCACTCATCGTCGTCGCTTACACCGCCGTCTTTGCCAGCCCCGCGATCGCGGGTACCGCCTCTCTCGCGTGGGATCCCGGGTCCGACGCCGATCTTGCGGGATACCGCGTCTACTACGGCACGTCGCCGGGCTCCTACACTCAGTCGGTCGACGTCGGCAACGTCACGCAGGCGACGATCTCCGGTCTCACCGACTGCACGACGTACTACTTCGGCGTGAAGGCGTACGACACGGCCGCCAACGAGAGCACTTCGTATTCGAATCAGGTCCAGGGCTGGTCTCGGCCGGTCCTGACGTCGTCCACGCCGTCCAGCGCCGAGGCGGGGCGCACGCTCAGCCTCACGATAGCGGGCACGAACTTCCCTAGCGGCGCCACGGCGCTGTTCTCGAACGCCGGGATCACGGTCAATTCGACGACAGTCAACGCCTGCGGTCAGCTGACGGTCAACGTGACCGTGGCCTCGGGCGCCACTCCCGGCCTGTCCAACCTCGACGTGACCGATCTCGACGGCGTCTTCGGCACCGGCACCGCGATCTTCACGGTCATGGCGGCCGTCGCTCCTACCGTGGCGTCGACGACCCCGTTGGATGGGGCCACCGGGGTGACGGTCGGCGTAGCACCCACCGTGACGTTCAGCGAAGCGATGCTCGCGTCGTCGATCAGCGCGGCGAACGTCAAGCTCTTGGACGACACGGGGACGCCGGTCGCCCAAGGCGCCGGATCGCCGGCCCTGTCGGGGAACGGGCTCACGGCCACGATCACGCCGGCGGCCAACCTGACCCAAGGCAAGACGTACAAGATCCAGATCGTGGGCGGCGGCACCGGCGTCCTCGATCTCTCCAACCACGGGATGGCGAGCACCGTGACGCAGGTCACCGGATTCTCGACAGTCGGCGACACGACCGCACCCACGATATCCGTCGTGGCGTCCTCGGGCGTGGCTTCGACGATCGCAACCATCACGTGGACGACCAACGAAGCCTCCGACAGCCAGGTCTTTTACCGCCGGTCGGGCGATCCCGCGTACCAGCAGACCGCAATCAACGCGACGATGGTCGTAAGCCACAGCACCGGCCTGACCGGGCTCGATGGATCCACGACATACGAGTACTACGTCCGCAGCGCGGATGCCGCAGGAAACGCGGCGACCTCGTCGCCGACCAAGACGTTCGTCACGGCGGCCAATACGTTCAGCTATCTCCGTTTCGAGACCGAGTCCGGGACGCTCGTTGCGCCGATCCGCAGCGTCAGCTCTGCTGCGGGCGCGTTCGACAGCGGCTACATCGATACACCGTCGGGCACCGCGACCGGGTCGGCGACCTCGCCTTCCGGCACGGCGACCTTCGGCGTGAACATCCCGACCGCCGGCACCTGGTACCTCTGGGTGCGCATGTACGGACCCACGACGGCGTCGGATGCCATGTACGAGTCGGTCAACGGCGCGTCGCGAGCGCTGATCACCGCTTCCGTCACGGCTCAGTGGCAGTGGGTGGCCGGCCGTTCGTACACCCTCACCACGGGCCTCCAATCGGTCGAGCTGGGCGGACGCGAAGCCCAGGCCCGCGCCGATCGCATCCTCCTCACGGACGATGCGACCTTCGTCCCGACCGAGCAGGCGGTCGGCGATCAGACCCCGCCCGCGGCCGACACCGGCCTGACGGCCGTAGGCGCCACCTCGCAGGTGACCCTCAACTGGACGAACTCGTCGAGCACGGACTTCAGCCAGACGATCATCCGGTACCGGACCGACGGGAAGTTCCCGGTCAGCCCGGTGGACGGATTCCCGGTGGTCACGAAGGCGGGAGCCCCGGGCTCGGCCGACAGCTACGTGCACACCGGCCTGACCAACGGCACGACCTACTCGTACAGCGTGTTCGCGCAGGACACGAGCGGGAACGTCGCGCCGGCCGTCAAGGCCTCGGCCCTAGCGCAAGACGCGACGGCCCCGTCCGCAGTCCAGAACCTGCGGCGGAGCGACACGCACTAAACGAACGAACCGATCCCGTTTCGAGCGAACGGCCCCCGGTCCCCGGGGGCCGTTCGTTTTACGGGGCCCAGAGGCGCTCTTCGTCGAGCGTCGGGTCGCCCTCGCGCATCGCCGGCACGTAGGCGCGGACGGCGTAGTCGCGCACCATGCGCTCCGTCGAAAACCGCGGGGCGAGGCGAGCGATCGACCGTTTCATCTTGCCGATCCACCCGCGGGGCAGGCCGGCCGCGTCGCGATCGTAGAAGGCGGCCGCGACCTCGTCCGCGAGCACGCGATAGAGCGAGTCGGCGTCCGCCGCGTCCTGCGTCTCGAAGTCGTCGTAGGTCTGCCCGCTCCCAACGGCGAACCCGAGCATGGGGTCGTACCCTTCCGCCCACCAGCCGTCGAGCACGCTCAGATTCAACGCACCGTTCGCGGCAGCCTTCATCCCCGAGGTCCCGCTCGCCTCGAGGGGGCGCCGCGGCGTGTTGACCCACACATCGACGCCTTGGACGAGAAACCGGGCGACGCGCATGTCGTAGTTTTCGATCAGGACGACGTGTCCCCACAGGTCGGAGCTCATCGACGCCTCGAAGATCCGGCGCAGCATGTCCTGGCCGGGCTTGTCGGCGGGGTGCGCCTTGCCGGCGAAGAGGATCTGCACCGGGCGGGCCGCCGACCTCACGAGGGCCTTCAATCGCTCGATGTCGCGGAAGATCAGGTCGGCGCGCTTGTACGTCGCGAACCGTCGCGCGAAACCCAGGGTCAGAACGTCCGGTCCCAAGAGCGTCTGCACACGGCGCAGCTCCTCGGGCGACCGGCCGTGGCGCGCGAGCTGCTGGAGCACGCGCTCGCGAACGAGGGTGAGCAGCCGGGTCTTCTGCGCGGTGTGCGCGTCCCAAATGTCGTCGTCCGGGATCGCCAAGGCCTCGTCGGGGAATCCCGGGTCGAGCAACCGCTGCTCGAAATCGACTCCCAGGCGGCGGCGCAACAGCGCCCGCATCTCCGGCCCCATCCACGTGGGAACGTGAACGCCGTTCGTGATTGCCCCGATGTGCTCCACGTCGGCGAAGCCCCCGGGGAACAGGTGCTTCCACATCGCGTCCGCGACGCGTCCGTGCAGCTTGCTGACGCCGTTGATCCGCGAGGACGCGCGGATCGCCAGGACGGTCATGTTGAAAACACCGTCGTCGGGAGCCGCGCGGCCGAGATCGACGAACGGGGAAACGCCGCCCGCGAGCCCGGCGCCCCACGCCTCGGCGTAGGCTCGGACCGATCCGAGCTCGAACGTCTCGTTCCCCGCGGGAACCGGCGTGTGCGTCGTGAAGGCCGACGTCTTCGCCACTTTGGCCACGGCGTCGTCGAAGACCAGCCCGTCGCCTTCCATCGTGCGGCGGATGCGCTCGAACGAGACGAGCGCGCAGTGGCCTTCGTTGAGATGCCAGACCGAAGGGGTGATGCCGGAGGCGAGGAGCGCGCGGTAGCCGCCCACGCCGAGGACCACCTCCTGGCAGAGCCGCATCTCGCGCCCGTGCACGTAAAGGATCGAGGTGATCGGCCGGTCGGCGGGGTCGTTCTCGCGCAGGTCTGAATCGAGCAGCAGCACCGGCACGCGTCCGATCGTCGCCTTCCAGACACGGAGCTGGACCGGGCGTCCTGGAAGGTCGAGGTGCACGCGCAGAGGCTTGCCGCCTGCTCCTGCGACCGGGAGCACGGGAAGCCTGTGGAGATCGTAGTCGGGGTAGAAGTGCTGCTGACGGCCGTCCGCGTCGACGGTCTGGTTGAAATAGCCGCGCCGGTACATCAGCCCCACGCCGACGAACGGGATCCCGAGATCGCTCGCGGACTTGCAGTGATCGCCCGACAGGATCCCCAAGCCCCCCGAGTAGATGCCGAGGCACTCGTGCCAGCCGAACTCGGTGGAAAGGTAGGCGACCGGGCCGCCCGAAAACGACGGGTAGCTCCTGCGGAACCACGACGTGTCCCGCCCGGCGAGGTAGCGGTCGAATTCTCCGACCACCGTGTGGTAGCCGCTCATGAAGCTCTCGTTCTGGAGCAGCGTGTCCCACACGTGCGGCTCGACCCCGAGGAGGATCTCGACGGGATTGCGCGTGCGGACCCAACGAGCCGGGTCGATGGCGCTGAAGAGCAGGTGCGCGCTCGGCGACCAGGTCCACCAGAGGTTGTAGGCAAGGTCGTA
>JAYUCM010000077.1:0-13961 GCA_043740355.1 Acidobacteriota bacterium
GAGCCGGGTCGATGGCGCTGAAGAGCAGGTGCGCGCTCGGCGACCAGGTCCACCAGAGGTTGTAGGCAAGGTCGTAGAGGCGCGCCACCTCACGGGGGAGGTCGACCTCGGCGCCCGGAAGCGTGGCGATTTCGGGGAACGAGGACATCGCATCTCCTGGCCGCCCGGCTGGTGCCTGGCGGCGCGCCGCAATATAGATCCGGGTGATAATCTCCCGCACGTCATGAGCCTTACGCTTTCGCAGCCCCTCGCCTTTTTCGATCTCGAGACGACGGGGACCGATCCGTCGCGCGACAAGATCGTGGAGATCGCGCTCGTCCGGCTCGACCCTTCCGGAGACCGCGAGGCGACGACGCGCCGGATCAACCCTGGACGGCCGATTCCTCCGGAAGCCACCGCGGTTCACGGGATCAGGGACGAGGACGTGTCGAACGCTCCGACGTTTTCCCAGGTCGCTCGCGGCCTCCTCGACGTCCTCAAGGACGCGGATCTGGCGGGTTTCAACGTGCGGCGCTTCGACGTGCCCCTCCTCGATCGCGAATTTCGCGACTGCGGCCTCGATCTCGCGCTCCTCTCACGCCGCATCGTCGACGTCATGACGATCTTCCACAAGAAGGAGCCGCGCGATCTCACCGCCGCGGTGCGCTTCTTCCTCGGCCGCGACCACGCGGGCGCCCACGGCGCCGAGGCCGACGCGACGGCGTCGATCGAGGTGCTCGAGGCGCAGCTTGCGCGCTATCCGGACCTGCCGCGGACGATCGACGCCCTCGACGCGTACTGCAACCCGGTTCCGGCGGGGGCGGTCGACCGCGGCGGGAAGTTCGTGTTGCGCGACGGTGAGGTCGTCTTCGCGTTCGGCCGGCAGAAGGGGCGCGCGCTCCGCGAGGTAGCAGCCGTGCAGCGCGACTACCTGGAGTGGATCCTGAAGCAGGACTTCCCCGAGGATGCCCGCACGCTGGTCGAGCAGGCCCTGCGGGGGGGCCGATGATCAGCACGACAGACTTCAAACGAGGCGCAAGGATCCTCGTGGAGGACGAACCGTTCCAGATCGAGGACTATCAGGTTCAGACACCGTCGGCTCGCGGCGCGGCCACCCTCGTCCGGTGCAAGCTCCGCCACGTCGTCACGGGGTCGCTCCTCGACAAGACGTTCAAGTCGGGGGAGAAGTTCGAAGAACCGGATGTCGCGTTCCGCCAGGTCCAATTCCTCTACGGCGACGGCGAGTCGAGCCACTTCATGGAGCTTCTGACGTACGAGCAGTTCGCCATCCCGAACGCCACGATCGAAGACATCGTCCCCTGGCTGACCGACGGGCTGAGCCTGAATGCCGTCTATTGGAACGGCGCCGTCGCCGGGATCACCCTGCCGCAGTACGTCGAAGCGGAGATCGACATGGCGGCCGGGGGCGCCAAGAGCGACACCGCCAGCGGCAAGAACCTCAAGGACGCTTCGCTCACGAACGGCCTGACGATCCGTGTGCCCCTGTTCGTCGAGTCCGGGGAGCGCGTCGTCGTCGATCCCCGCACGCTGCTGTTCATCCGGCGCGCCTCGAAATAGCCGCGAGGATCCGTTCCGCGCGCGCGAGGCCGAAGGTGGCACGCGTAAGCGACGGCCCCGAACCCTGAGAGGTGAGGATGGACGCGAAGCGGTCGCGTTCCCTGCGCCAGGAGTCCGCGACCTCGTGCGCGGGCGAGCGTACGAGCAGCGGCCCGGCGGCCAGCAGATCTTCGCGGCTCAAGGTCGCGTCGCGGTAGAGGTCGGCGTCGTCCCCGGGCTCGGCCGCAAGTGTCAAGTGGAACCGGCAGCGTAGGACCGTGAGCCGCTCCGAGATCAGGCACCAGCCGTTCTCGGACAGCCACGTGCGAACGGCCATGGGCTCCGAGCGGGGCTGGAGCACGAGGCGAGACGTAGGCGAGCCGAGTGCTCCAGCCCCGCTCAGCACCCGAACGATCGTGCGGCCTCCGAGACCGGCGAGGACGATCGTGTCGATGCGGTCCCCGGGTCGAACCGCGGCGAGGCCGTCCCCGGCGCGGAAGGCGAGCCGACGCGCCCACGGGGCGTCGGCCGGCGCCCGCGCGACCCGCAGGAGGAGCGCCTCGGTCTCCTCGGTCGCGAGGCAGTACGCCGCACGGCCGCTCGCCGCGAGCCAGAGCGAGAGCTTGCCGTGGTCGCTCCCGACGTCTGCGACCCGGCTCCCCGGCACGATCGCCTCGGCGACGGCGGCGAGGCGCGGGGAGAGGGGCGGAACGCTCGGGTTCATGGACGGAACTCTATCCGCTTCGCTCTTGCGACGGCGAGCGTGGGCTCTATAATCCGCGCACCCGTTGGCATCGGAGGTCCGGGAGCGGAGAGTCCGACATGAACGTCTCGTTCACCGAACGTTTCACGACCGACGACGCGGTCAACATCTACGGACTCGACGGTTGGGGCAACGGCTACCTCGCGATCGGCGAGGACGGCCATCTGCTCGTGACGCCGACGCGGGAGCCGGCTCGAGCGATCGACGTCTACCGCGTTGTCGAGGATCTCGCCAAGCGCGGCATCAAGACGCCGGTGCTGCTCCGCTTCCCTCAGCTGCTCGAAGGACAGGTCAACGAGCTCGTTTCGAGTTTCGCGAACGCCATCCGCGAGTACAACTACCGTGAGCGCTACCACCCCGTGTTCCCGATCAAGGTCAACCAGCAGCGATCGGTCGTCGAAGGACTGGTGCGATCGGGCTGGACCGCAGGCCTCGGGCTCGAGGCGGGAAGCCGGCCGGAGCTGCTCGCCGCGATCGCGCTCGACCTGTCTCCGGACGCGCTCGTCATCTGCAACGGCTTCAAGGACCAGGCCTACCTCCGGATGGCCTCGATGGCCTGCCGTCTCGGGAAGCAGGTGGTGGTCGTCATCGAGAAGCCGTTCGAGGTGGATCAGATTCTCGAGATGGCGGCCCGTGAGCCGGTGCTCTTCAAGATCGGCTTCCGGATCCGCCTGCAGGCCAAGGGCTCGGGAATGTGGGAGAAGTCCGGCGGCTTCACGTCCAAGTTCGGCCTGACGACCCTCCAGCTCCTGCGCGGGCTCGAAAAGCTGACGGCCAGCGGGTTGCGGTCGCAGCTGGCGCTCCTGCACTTTCACATCGGCAGCCAGATCACGGAGATCCGAAAGCTCAAGACCGCCGTGCGCGAGGCCGCGCGGATCTACGCCAAGGTGCGAAAAGCGGGAGCCGACGTCTCGTATCTCGACGTGGGAGGCGGCCTCGGCATCGACTACGACGGCTCGAAGACCTCTTCGGACGCGTCGGTCAACTATTCCGTCCAAGAGTACGCGAACGACGTCGTGTTCGGGATCCAAGAGGTCTGCGACGAGGAGCACGTCCCCCCGCCGCGCATCGTCAGCGAGTCGGGGCGGATGTTGGTCGCCTACCACGCCATGCTGATCACCGACGTCAGGGCCGCGGTCTCGGGGCAAGAGCCGGACCCGCCGTCGCCCACGGGGCGCGAGGCGCAGGTCGTCCAGGACCTCGCCGACGCCGCGAAGAAGATCTCCGTGAAGAACTACCGCGAGTTCTACCACGACGCGATCGAGTACCGGGATCAGATGTACTCGTTGTTCAATCTGGGCATGCTCGGCCTCGAGGAGCGCGCCAAGGGCGAGGTGTTCTTCCGCGAGGTCGCAATGAAGGCGGTGCGGTTTTCGAAGTCGTCGAAGTTCGTCGCGGACGAATTCCAAGAGCTCGAGACCAAGCTCCACGACAAGTACATCTGCAATTTCTCGGTGTTCCAGTCGGTCCCGGATCACTGGGCGCTCGACCAGCTGTTCCCGATCATTCCCGTGCACCGGCTGAACGAGCCGCCGACGCGGAAGGCCACCCTCGCGGACATCACCTGCGATTCCGACGGCGAAGTCGAAAAATTCGTCGATCTGAAGGACATCAAGGACGCCCTCGAGGTCCACGAGCTGAAGGAGGGGGAGGCGTACTACCTCGCCTTCGCGCTCGTGGGCGCCTACCAGGACACGATGGGCGACATGCACAACCTGTTCGGCAGGGTCAACGAGGCCGAGGTCATTCTCGGGCCGAAGGGAACGCCGGTCGTGACCGACGTCCGAAGGGGAGAGCCGGCGAGCGAGACGCTCGCCTCGTTCGGCTACGACCGCTCCGATCTCACCGAGGCCGTCAAGGCGCAGCTCCGTGAGCGGACGAACCGCGGCGAGATCAGTGCGGAGGACGCGGCGGCGTTTCTCGAAAACTACTCGGCTCGACTCTCGCAGTACACCTACCTCGATTGACGGGCCCGCCCGCGGTTCCCCGCCGGCACCTCGGGCTGGCGGACGCGACCGCGATCTACGCGGGGATCATCCTGGGCTCGGGCATCTTCGTCGCCCCGGCCGCCATCGCCGGAGCGGTTCCCTCGATCCCCCTGGCCGTGGCCTTGTGGTTCTGCGGCGCCGTCGTCGCGGCCTGCGGTGCGTCGTGCTACGCCGAGTGCGCCGCGCGTGTCCCGTCGAACGGGGGGTTCTTCGTCTTCAACCGCGAGGCCTACGGCCCCGCGATGGCGTTCGTCGGCGGATGGACGGCGATCTTCGTCACCTACCCGGCGTCGATCGCGGCGATCGCGCTCGTTTTCGCGAGCTACCTCGGCCAAGCGACCGGGATAGCCGGATGGGAACGCACATGTGCCGCCGCCGCCCTCGCCGGCGCAGGGCTGCTGACGGTCGCCGGTTTACGCACGGGACCACGCGCGCAGGTGTTCTTGACGACCAGCAAGATCTTGGCCTTGGGCGCGCTCGCCGTCGCGGCGATTTTTGCAGGCGCACAGCTCTCACCGGGAACGGCTGAGGCGGAACCACCCCTCGCCGCCGTCCCTCAGACGACGTGGCTGACCGCGCTCTTGATCCTGCTGTGGACCTACGACGGCTGGTCGGACGTCACGCTCGTCGCCGGGGAGGTGAAAAACCCCGGGAAGAACATCGGCAGGGCGGTGCTGTTGGGCACCGCGATCCTCGCCCTGGCTTACGGCCTGACCCAGCTCGCCGTCATGATCGTGCTGCCCGGCGGGCGCGCCGCCGCTTCGGCCCGGCCCGTGGCCGCCGCGGTGGAGGCGATCTGGGGCGAGCGGGCGGGGCGGGGGGTCGCGGCACTCGTCGTCGTCTCGACCTTCGGCTCGATCTTGGGCACCGTGCTCACGGTCTCCCGGCTGGGATTCGCGATGGCGCAAGGGGGCGCGTTCCTCCGGGGTATGGCCACGCTGCACCCGAGGTGGGGGACGCCGGCTCGCGCGACCGCGGCGCTGACATGCGCCTCGGCCGCGTATGTCTTCCTGGCGTCCTTCAGGAACATCCTCGCGCTCTTCACGTTCAGCGTCTGGATCTTCTACGGCATCACCGCCGTGGCCCTGCTGATCCTGCGGCGGCGCGGCGTCGGCGAGCCCGTCGCGTGGCGGGCCCCGTTGGGCTGGGTGCCGCCGGCCGTGGTCCTTGCGGTCGGCGCCGGCATGACGATTCAGCTCGTCGCCGACGATCCGCTCCGGGCGCTGGCGGGGGCGGCGCTCCTCGCGGCGGCGTTTCCGGTCTACGCCTTCATCGCGCGATCTGACGGGCGACGACGATGAACTCGGCGAGGTTCTCCAGCGTGACCATTCCCCGCAACGCGCCGTCCTCGACGACGAGGATCGGGGTCGACGGGTCGCGCTGAAAGTGCTGTAGCACCGCTTCGAGATCGGTCGAGGGCGCCACCTGGACCGTGTCGCGCACCATGACCTCGAGCACGTTCGTGTCGCGCCCCGAACGCGCGAGCCCCTCGAGCAGCGGCGCGCGCGGCAACACGCCGGCGATGCGGTTCCAGGCGTCGATCACGGGGAAATCGTGCTGGTGCGTCGCAAGCAAGAGCTCGGCGGCGCGCCCCAACGTGTCCTGCGGCGCCAGCGTTTCGAACTTCGTGATCATGGCTTCATGGGCCGCATGTCCCGCAATCGCCTCGCGCCGGGTTTGGAACGCGACCTCCTGCGACGCCCCGAGGAAGACGAAGACGCCGATGAACGCGAGGAAGAAGTTCGCCTGGAACAGCCCGCCGATGACGAAGAAGCCCGCGATGGTCTGACCGATGAAGGCCGCGATGCGCGTGGCGCGCTGCTGCCCCAAGCCCACCGCGAGCAGGGCGCGGAGCACGCGGCCGCCGTCCATCGGAAACGCCGGAATCATGTTGAACAGCACGAGGAGGATGTTCGCGCCGAGGAGCTGCTGCACCAGCCCCGTGTGGTCCCCTTTGATCGTCTCCCAGACGTGCAGGGGCACCTTGAACGCGACCAGCGCCGCCGCACACGCCGCGGCGAGCGCGACGTTGACCGCGGGGCCCGCGAGCGCGATCGCCAGCTCGGCCCATCCCCCGGGAATCGTCTCGAGCCGGGCGACGCCCCCGATCGGGTAGAGCACGATCTCGCGCGTGCGAACTCCGAATCGGCGCGCCATCGCCGCGTGCCCGAGCTCGTGGAGCAACACGCAGCCGAAAAACGCCAAGACCAAAGCGATTCCCGAAGGCACGTTGCGGTTCGCCGCCGCGGCGGCCATCCCGAACCAGATCAGGATCAGGAGAAACGTCGCGTGGATCCGGATCGGTATCCCGAGCATGGTTCCGATCTGGAAGGCCCAGCGCGACCTCGAGGGCGCGGCCGGACCCTCGATCTTCGAGCTTTCTCCGGTTCCGCTCATCGACTAGGATCATAGAGGCCGGGTTGCGACTTGGCCATCGCGCGACGAGGGGATCGTGAAGCTGAGCTCCGAGCTGAAATCGCTCTTCACGTTTCAGGACTACGGCAAGAAGCCTTCGATCGACGGCGTCGTGGTCCACGCGCTCCGCCGGTTCGCGGAGGACGGCGGCTCGATGACCGAGCTTGCGCGCTTGACCGGAGGCGAGCCGGCCGTGTTCCCGGGATTCACCGTCGCCCAGATCAACTACAGCACCCTCGAGCCGAAGGTACTGAAGGCGTTTCACCTCCACCACCGTCAGACCGACGTCTGGTTCGTCCCTCCCGAAGACCGCGTCGTGCTCGTTCTCGTCGACGTCCGCGCCGGCTCGCCGACCGAAAAGAACGTGACGAAGATGATCCTCGGAGACGGCCAATCGCTGCTCGTGCGGATCCCTCCGGGCGTCGCGCACGGCTGCCGCAATCTCGGCGACAAGCCCGCGCGCATCGTCTACATGACCGACGTCCATTTCGCCGCCGAGCCTGCCGCTAGCGACGAAGGGCGCCTCCCGTGGGACCTCTGCGGCGCGGAGATCTGGGAGCCCTCGAAGGAGTAGGTCGGCCTCGGCCACCGTGCGGCTACTCCTGCCGCACCGGCGTGAACGAGGCGTTGGCTTTTTCCCACAGCGCATGGGCCAGCACTTTCCGATCGCCCGAGCGCACCGGCGCGTCCGCGAAGCGCACGCGGGCGACCACGCGTTTCAGGCCGACCATTCTGGGGAAGTGCGTGAGCAGGCTCTCGCTGTCGTGCCAGCAGATCGTGCGCGAGGGCGGCAACGCTGCGCCCGGCGTCTCGTAGGAGATGGAGGCCGCCCAACACGGGACCCCGGCGCGCGCCGCCGCCTCCAGCATGGACGGCTGGAACGGAAGAATCACGGCGCCCCGCGAGCTGCGGCCCTCCGGGAAAATGGTGAGGGGCAGCCCGAGCTGCAGGCGATCCGACATTTCCCGTCCGGCGCGCACCACGTCTTTCGCCTGCCCGCGGTCGATGAAGAGCGTCCCGGCGCCTCGCGCTATCCATCCGAAGACCGGCCAGGAGGCGATCTCCCGCTTGGCGAGAAAGAGGCTCGGATAGAGCGATGCGAGCACGAGGATGTCCAAGTACGAAACATGGTTGGACGCCACGAGAAAGGCCCCGCCGCGCGGCACCTTCCCTTCGACGTCGCACCGGACGGAGAGGATCGCGCACATCGCGCGGCCCCACAGGCGGCAGGCGGAGGCTGAGACGCGGCCCGCGGCCTGGCTTCGGCCGGGAGCGAAGAGGCGCGCGATCGCGGGAATCGCCGCGAAAACCGCCGTCGTGAGAAGCACGGCCGGGAGCTTGTAGGCGATGCGAAGCCAGCGCACGCGTATAGTGTAGCGATGAAACACGGAGTCGCTCGATGACCCAGGAGATTGCGATTCTCGAACCGGGCGGCGGGACGCGCCAGGTGCCGCTCGACCGGGACAGCATCCGGTTGGGGCGATCGAGCGACAACGACCTGTCGTTTCCCGGCGACATGAGCCTCTCGCGTCATCACCTCGTCCTCGAGCGGCGCGACGACGGTTGGTACGTCGAGGATCTCGGAGCCAAGAACCGCACGACGCTGAACGGCCGGCGCCTCGAGGGAAAGACCCGCCTCACCCCGGGCGATCGGATCAGCGCCGGGCAGGTCGTCGTGGTCTTCGGGGGAACCAAGGCCTCGACCGGTCCCGTAGAGTTCACCCCCGGCGGGGAAGACGGCCCGCTGCGCGCGACCGTGATGACCAATCTGCGCGGGGTGCTCTCGCGCGAGAGCACGATGCCGGGCCTCCCGCGACCCCAGTCCCGCGGCGAGCGGCGGGACTTTCCCCTCGAGCACCCCGGGGTCGCCGCGCTCATCCGCGCGGGACAGGAGCTCGCCGGTCACCGGCCCCTGGACGAGCTGTTCGAGCTGATCCTCGATCTGTCGATCCAGGCCGTCGGCGCCGAGCGCGGCGTGCTGATGACGCTCGAAGGGGAGGACCTGGTCGTGCGATCGGTGCGCGGCGAAGGGTTCCGGATCAGCACGGCCGTGAGGGATCGCGTCCTGAAGGAACGGGCCTCGCTGCTCGTGCGCGACACGGCGCTCGACGACGCCTTCAAGGCGCGCGACAGCATCGTCGGCCAGCAGATCCAGAGCGTGATGGCGGTGCCCCTGCAGACCAACGACCGGGTCATCGGTCTCGTCAACGTCGATTCCCGCTCGTTCGCTCGCCCCTTCACCCCCGACGACCTCGACCTCCTGACGGTGATCGCCAACGTCGCCGCGATCCGCATCGAGAACGAGCGGCTGAACGTGGTCGAGCATCAGAAGCAGATGATCTCGCGAGAGCTCGAGCAGGCGGCGGCCATCCAGCGCCGCCTTCTTCCCCGCGAGGCGCCCGTCGTACCCGGCTACCAGATCGCCGGGCACAACCTGCCGTGCCAAACGGTCGGCGGAGACTACTTCGATTTCTTTCCCTATGCGGACGGGCGCATCGGGCTCGTGCTGGGCGACGTCAGCGGAAAAGGGATGCAAGCCGCGATCTTGATGAGCGCGGTGAAGGGCGGGGTGCAGGTTCTGTTCGGCGAAGCTCCCGACGACGTGGCCGCGCTGATGTCCCGTCTCGATCGCGTGGTGGCGGCCAACTTTCCGCGCAACCGGTTCGTCACGCTCTTCTTCGGCGTGCTCGATCCGGTGTCGGGAGAGCTGACCTACTGCAACGCCGGCCACAATCCGCCGTTTCTGGTCCGCGCCGACGACACCATCGAGCGCCTGACGAGCTGCGGCACCATTCTCGGCATCTTTCCGGACATGAGCTACGACGTGAAGCACTCCCGGCTCGGACCGGGGGATGTGCTCACGCTGTTTTCCGACGGCGTCACGGAAGAGAACAACCCCAGCGGGGACGAATTCGGCGACGACAGGCTGGCGAGCCTCCTCGTCGAGTTCAGCAAAGCGCAGCACGGAGCGGAAGTCTTCGTCGAGGGGATCCGTCAGGCGGTGCTCTTGTGGGCAGCCGGGGCCGCGGCCGCCGACGACGTCACCGTCGTTGTAGCGCGCCGGGTTCCGTGATCGCCCGAAGACGGTGACCCTCCTCGATTTCCGGCCCGCACCCTGGCTGCGCGGGCCCCACGCCCAGACGATCGGGCCGGCGCTGTTTCCCGCCGCCCCGATCCGCGGGCCGGTGGAGACGATCGACGTCCCCGTGGCGGCCGGTACGAGGGTGCGCATCGTGCTGACGCTCCCGAAGGCCAAGCCGCGCGGCACGCTGCTTCTGATCCACGGCCTCGGCGGATCCGCGGAATCGCGCTACATGCGGCGCACGGCGGTCCAAGCGCATGCACGAGGCTGGGCGGTCGCCCGGCTTAATTTGCGCAACTGCGGAGGCACCGAGGCGCTCGCCGCGACGCTGTACAACGCCGGGCAAAGCGGCGACGCGGAGGCGGCCCTACAAGCCCTCGAGGCTCGCGGCCTACAGCGGCCGTACGGACTTGTCGGTTTTTCCTTGGGCGGGAACCTCGCGATGCGCTACGCGGGGCTATCCGGGAATGCGTGCCGGGCGGACGCCGTCGTGGGGGTGAACCCCCCTGTGGATCTCCCGCTCTGCGTCGATGCGATCGAACGGGCCGGCAACATCCTGTACAACGTCCACTTCACGCACAATCTGTGTGCCCACCTGCGCCGCATCCGGCGCGTACGCGACGTTCCGGGGCCGAAGGCTTCATTGCGAGCGATCGGCGGCATCCGCGGCTTCGACGAGCTGTTCACCGCGCCGGACGCCGGCTACCGAAGCGCCGCCGACTATTACCGCGGCGCGAGCGCGGGTCCCGTGCTTTCCGGGCTCCGCCGTCCCGCGCTGATCGTCTCGGCCCAGGACGATCCGTTCGTCCCGGTGTCGATGTTCGACGCGCATCGCACCGCGTCGACGTCGCTGCGATTCGCCCATCCACGCACGGGAGGGCACTGCGGCTACTGGGGACGCAGTTGGCCGCGATTCTGGGCGGCCGAGGCGGCGCTGCGATTCTTCGAGCGGGAGTAGAGGGGCGCGCAAACACATCAGGCGTGATCGACACGCGTGAAATCGATGGACAAAAAACGTCTACCGATTTCGAAATTGCCTGAAACGGCGCCCATCTAGTTTTCCCTCGTCATCCGATCGTCCCCGGTTCGAGTCCAGGCGGGGCACTCCAAGAAAGCACGCAACGCCGCGAAAACTTCACGCGCTCACCGCGCCGTCCGGAACGTTCTCACTCGATGCTGTGTCGGTGAGATTCCTCGTGCGCAGCCCCGAACCGACACGACGTGTTCGCGATCGGGGCCGCGATTACTGGATCGTGACCGCGACCACCCGCATTCGCCATCTGCGGGTCGCCGATCGCTGGTTCTGCCGCTAGCTCGATGCGTGGCAGGACGATTGCAGTCCGCCCGTTTGCCGGTAC
Organism: Acidobacteriota bacterium; assembly: GCA_043740355.1. GTDB lineage: Bacteria > Acidobacteriota > Polarisedimenticolia > Polarisedimenticolales > DASRJG01 > DASRJG01. The sequence continues at coordinate 11,143 of JAYUCM010000077.1, forward strand.
GGGGGGAGCCCGCTCGGCCGATCCGGGTTTGTTTTGCCCGCGCGATCGCAGAGTGAGTGAAACGAGGAACGCCATGGCTCGACGCACACGGATCACGAACACACTCGCCCGCGTTTCGTTGGCCTTGCTGCTCTCGCTGGGCAGTTCCCACGGCCAGGCGGAGCAAAACGACCAGCAGCAGATGAGGGGCCTCGACGAACAGGTCCAGGAGATCAAATCAGACGTCCTCGACATTTCGCAGGAGCTGAGCCGGCTCGAGGAGAAGCTGCTGTTCCCGTCAGGGACGCAGGTCGCAATCTTCGTCGCGATCGCCAAGGGCGATCCGATGCGCCTCGACGCCGTGCGGCTCCAGATCGACGGCCAGCTCGTTGCGCACTACATCTACAGCTTCAAAGAGCTCGAGGCCCTGCGCAAGGGCGGCGTGCAACGGATCTACGTCGGCAACGTGACGACCGGGGATCACCAGCTCGAGTTGCTTGTCGACGGCAAGCTCGAGGGCGGCGCCGACTTCAGCCGCACGGAACACCTTGCCTTCCGCAAGGACGTGAAGCCCAAGCTGGTGGGACTGACGCTGGCCGGTCCGAATTCCGGCAACGCTCCGATCGCGCTTGGGGAATGGTGATCGATGATCCGAACGCCACACCACCTGCTCGGACTCGGCCTGGCCCTGGGACTTGGGGCCCGTCCGGCCGTGGGCGCTGAATTGAGGGACCTCTATTTCGGCGAGGCGCTCTATCACGCCTATCAGGGACAGTATTTCGATGCGCTCCAGCGGCTCGACACCGAGCTCGCCCAGTATCACGGCCTCGACGAGCCCGGACTCGATACGCTTCACTATCACATCAACGGCGCCGAATTCTCGGTTGGCGACTTCGAGCTGAGCTACCGCATGCACCGCCGCGCTGGGCGCGCGATCAAGGCGGTGCTCGAAGGCGCCGTCGATCCGGCCGTACGCAACGAGGCCGCGTTCCGGCTCGCCCGCATCCACTTCCAGAAGGGTCAGCTCGACGATGCGCTGCACGCGCTGGGGCGGATCGAGGGCACGGTCCCCGAAGAGATACGGGACGACGTCTTGTTCCTGCAGGCGAACATCGACATGGCGACCGGCCGGCCGAGCGAGGCCGTCGAGGTGCTCAAGAAGCTGCGGAGCGACGAAAGCCTGGCCGGGTTCGCCGCTTACAACCTTGGCATCGCGCTGTTGCAGGACGGTCGACAAGAAGACGCGATCGAGCAACTGGACAAGGCCGGGCAGTTGCCGGCCGGCGACAGCGCCGATCTGGCCATCCGCGACAAGTCCAACCTGGTGCTCGGCACCATCCTGTTCGAATCGGCCAAGTCCGAGCGCGCGAAACAGACACTGGATCGTGTCCGCCTCGAAGGACCGTTCTCGAACCAGGCTCTGCTGCGAGCCGGCTGGGCCGAAGCTTCGGCCGAGCACTACGACCGTGCACTCGTTCCGTGGAACATCCTGGTGGATCGTGAGCCGACGGATGCCGCGGTCCAGGAAGCCATGCTCGCCGTGCCCCATGCGTACGCCAGCCTGAACCTGAATGGCCGTGCCGCCCTCACGTACGGGCGCGCGCTCGAGCAGTTTGGCAGCCAGATCGAACGCGTGGACGCATCGATCGGTAGCATCAGGGAAGGGCAGTTTCTCAAAGCGCTGAACCGCGAGGAGAGCCGGCAGGACAAGGACTGGGTCATCCGCCTGCGCAACCTGCCCGACGCACCGGAAACCTACTACCTGATGGAGCTGATGGCCTCTCACGACTTCCAGACCGCGCTGCAGAACTACCTCGACCTCGAGGACCTGCGGTCGAAGCTGATGTTCTGGAAGACCAGCTTCGACGCGTTCGACGACATCATCCAACTTCGCGGACAGAACTACGAGCCGCTGCTGCCGGGAGTCGACGCGGAGTTCCGGGAGCTGGATTCCCGGATCCGCCTGCGCCTCGAGCAGCGCAAGCACCTCGGCCTACGCCTCCAAGCGATGCTGACCGCGCCGCGGCCGGATTACTTGGCGACCGCCGACGAGCGGATCGCCGGTGAGCGCATCGCGCTCGTCGAAAAACAGATCGGCGACTCCGACAATCCCCGATCGCTCGCGCTTCGGCAACGCGCGGCCCGCCTGCGCGGCGTGCTCACGTGGCGGCTGGAAACCGAGTACCACGAGCGGTTGACCGCGGCGCACGTGCATTGGAACGAATTGAAAACGCATGTCGACGCCCTCACGCGGCAGTACGACGTTTTCGTCAGGACGAGGCAGGCGGCGACGCACAGCTATGTCGGCTACGACGCTCAGATCGAACGCCTCCGCCAGCGTGTCGACGAATCGCTGCCGCGCGTCAACAGCTTGATGGCCCGGCAGGGACACATGATCGAGACCGTCGCCATCAACCAGCTCAACGCCCGGCGGGAGCGCCTGGTCGCCCAGCAAACCCAGGCCCGCTACGCCGTCGCGGACAGCTACGATCGTGCCGCGCGCGCACCCTCCGGCGAGGAGGCGCACTGATGCGCCGGCTCACCATGTCGATAGTGCTTGCGGCGGTCCTCGTGGCCGGCTGCGCCGCGCGACCCGGCAAGGGGACGCTGGCGGAGCTGCGCAACGTGCGCCCGGACCTGCAGGAGGCGAAGGTCGAGCAGGGACTCGATCAGGCGATGCTCGGCTACCGGCGCTTCCTGAAGGAGACGCCGGAGACGCAGATGACTCCGGAGGCGATGCGGCGTCTCGCGGACCTGCAAATCGAAAAGCAGTTCGGCATACGCGCGGGTGGCGGCAAGCCGCGGGAGATGGCCGCTCCGGATCCCGCGAGCCGTCCCGC
>JAYUCM010000078.1:0-13884 GCA_043740355.1 Acidobacteriota bacterium
AATATGCGAATGACTCAATGGGAGACCTGACCCCTAGACCAGGTAGCCGCGCGGGACGCGGCAGGGCACGGACTCGATGCGGTCGTTCTCGACGCACCACGCGGTGAGATGTCCGCCGTAGACGCACGCGGAGTCCAGCCCCATCGTGCGCGGGCCGCGGTAGTGGCCGCGCATCGCCCAGTGGCCGTGGACGATGAGGTCCTCGCCCGTGTAGAACGTGTCCCAGGCCCGGTAAGGCGGCGGCGCATCCGAGGGGCGCCCCGTGAACCGGACACGCTCGCCGAATCGGTCGCAGCAGCGCACCCGCGTCATGAAGGCGATCTCGTCGCCGTGAAGCCAATCGTCGTCGTGAGGTTGGGCGTCGAGTCGCGCCGCGAGCGCCGGGAGATCGTTCCAGAGCGGGTGGATCCCCGCGTGGACGAGCCAGACGCCCCGTGGCTCGAGTTCGCGCTCGAAGCGGACGATCGCCGGGCATGCTCGGAGACGGGCGAGCAGAGCGTCGCACTCTTTGGAGGCGAGCAGACCGTCGAGGCGGTCGCCGCGGCGCGTGACACGCCCCGAGCGCACGAGCAGCGCGTAGATGTCGTGGTTGCCGATCACGGCGCGGCCGCCGGCGTCCCTCAAGATCCGCAGCACGCCGAGCGAATCCGGTCCGGTGTTGACCAGATCGCCCACGCTCCACAACTCGTCCTTGCCTTGGTCGAACCGGATCTCGTCGAGCAGGTCGGCGAGCTCGCGCGCGCATCCGTGGATGTCCCCCACCACCCAGCGCATGAGAGCATCGTATCAGGGACTGCTAGAATCGACGCTACGGAGGGTTCTTCGGTGTCCGACTTGATCTGGAGCTTCGACGAGCTGGTGCGCTTCACGAAGTGGGAGGACTCCGAGGTCCGCTATTGGGCGATCGATCGGTTGATCCGCCATTTCCCCGAAACGTGCTGCGACGCGGTCGCCCCGTTCGTTCTGGACGACCACGACACCACCCCCGAGCGCGTCGCGCGCCACCTCGGCGAGCACGGCGGAACGAACCATCACGCGATCCTCCTGCGCGGGTTCAAGTTGCTGCGCGGCACCGTGCCGGGTCACTGTCTTCAGTCGCTCGCCCGCCTCGGCTACCCCGGGACCGTCGAGCTCGCGGCGACCGTGCTCCACCGCGGCGACCTCAACGACGCAGCCGTCGCGATCATCGTCGAGGCGCTCGCCGACCTGGGGACGGCGCCCGCGCGCGAGCTGGTGCGCGAGTTCATCCAGAAAAAGACCGAGCTCCTCGCCGAGCCTCAGGCGCTGCGGGGCGTGCTCAAGGTCGTCGACGCGTCGGAGATCCCGGACGTCCTCTCCCACTTCATGACGGCGCTCCAGTGGCGCGGCGCGCAGCGGGCCGGCGAGGGATTCCGCACGTTGATGGATGCGCTCGCCATCGACGACTGCGGATGGTGCTTCCGCACGGGGCCGTCGGGGCGCATCGAGCTTCGGAAGACGGTCAAGGCGGTCGAGTCCGGGTACGATTGCGACATTCTCGCCGCGATGGGCGAGGCGACGATCAAGCAGATCGCACAGCGTTTCCGCGCGGGCGACCACGCCGACATCGTGCATGCGATCGCGGACTGGACGTGCGCCGCCGCAGCGAAGCTCAAGGCCGATCCCGACAACGAGGACCCGGCACGGCTCACGGCGGCGGTCACCGCGTTCGGCTCGTCGCCGATCCTCGAGGCGTCCGAGAAGCTCGGGCACCAGTTCCAGCAATGGGTCGTCGGCTTCGAGCTGTCCGCCGCGGTCGCAATCGCGCGATCGATCAGCCCGCAGCTCGCGCTGAAGCGCGCACGCGGCGATATCGACAAGCTGCTCAAGCTCGCCGAGCTCGAGACCGCGTTTTTACTCCCGGATCTTCCGGCCGCGATCGCGGTCCTGTGTCGCGACGACGAGGCGCGCGGGAGCAAGGCCCAGGACTGGTGCCTGCGCATGCTCGAGGCGCAAGGGCCGTTCTTCCCGAAGGTGGTTGCCCTGGAAATGCTCGGCGAGCTGCGCGCGGTCCATTTCATCCCCGAGGTGATGGAGTACCTTTCGGACGAGAACTCGTACGTCTACGGCGCCGCGGAGCGGGCGCTCTCGGTCATGGGGGAAGCGATCGTGCCGCCGGCGCGCGCCAAGCTCGAGGCTCGCTCCCTCGACCCGGATGCCGCACATAGCCTGCTCGTGCTCCTGTGCGATCTCGGAAGCCGCGGCAGCTACGAGGCCGTCACCTCGAACCTCGACTGGTTCATGGAGGAGGTCGGGCCGGGATCGACCGCGGAATGGGTCAGTCTGTTCGGCACGCAGGAGCTCATCGATCCGTTGAGGGACTGGCTGGAAGAGGACCCGGCGCTCGTGGGTCAGGGCGTGCTGCTCCTGGCGGCGATCCACAACGTCCGTATCCCTGAGGAAGAGGAGATTCTCCGAGCGATCGAGGACGAGCGGCAGCGCTTGGAATCCGAGCCGGAAGCCGACGGCGCGGGCGGGGGCCCGGATCGCGACGGCGGCAACTACCTGAACTAGGCCCCGAAAGACCCCGTGACCCCGTTTCCCAAGGACCGCATCCGGAACATCGGCATCGTCGCCCACATCGACGCCGGGAAGACGACGACGAGCGAGCGCTTCCTCTATTACACCGGACAGAGCCACAAGCTGGGAGAAGTTCACGACGGCCTGGCCGTGATGGACTTCCGCGAGGACGAGCGCGACCGCGGCATCACAATCTCGGCGGCGGCGACGACGCTCGCTTGGCGGGACTATCGGATCAACCTGATCGACACGCCGGGGCACGTGGATTTCACGGCGGAGGTCGAACGCGCGCTGCGCGTGCTCGACGGCGCCGTCGTCGTCTTCGATGGGGTCGAGGGCGTCGAGCCGCAATCCGAGACCGTCTGGCACCAGGCCGACCGTTACCGCGTGCCGCGGATCGCGTTCATCAACAAGATGGACCGCATCGGCGCGGACTTCGATGCCGCGGTTTCGGGCATCGAGAAGCGTCTGGGAGCGCGGGCGATTCCGGTCCAGATGCCCGACGGATCGGCAGAGACGTTCGCCGGTTTGGTCGATCTCGTGGAGGCCACGCACCTCACGTTCGACGACGACAGCCTCGGCCGCGACGTGGCGACCGGTCCGATTCCCCCGGCGCTCGCCGCGGAGAGTGCCGCGCGCCGTTCGATCCTGATCGAGCGCCTTGCGGAGCTTCACGAGCCGCTGGCAGACCTGTTCCTCGCCGAGAAGCCGATTGCCGCGGGCGATGTCCGCGCGGCGCTGAGGGCGGTGACGATCGCGGGGACCGCCGTGCCCGTCTTTTGCGGCGCGGCACTCCGCAATATCGGCATCCAGCCCCTCCTCGACGCGGTCTGCTGGTATCTCCCGTCGCCGACGGACAAAGGCCCCGCGCACGGCACCCATCCGAAAGACGGCTCGGAGGTGCTGCGAGAGCCGAGGGACAACGCGCCGTTCTCGGCGCTCGTCTTCAAGATCCAAGCGAGCCCGGCCGCAGACCTTTTCTATCTGCGCGTCTACTCCGGGCGCCTCGAGGCGGGGGAAAGGGCTTGGAACCCGCGCACGGGCGAGCGTGAGCGATTGCGGCGCATGTTGCGGATGCACGCCGACCGCGGTGAGGCCGTGGATGCGGTCGAGGCCGGCGACATCGTCGCGGTCGCCGCGCTGCACCGGTCCATCAGCGGCGACACGCTCTGCGACGAGGCCAAGCCGGTCGTGCTCGAGCCGATACGCTTTCCGTCGACCGTCGTTTCGATCGCGATCGAGCCGAAAACCGCCACCGACCGCGACCGCCTCGCGGAGCTGATCCCCCGTTTGCAGCGCGAGGACCCGACGCTGCAATCGTCGGTCGATCCCGAGACCGGCCAGTCCCTTCTCTCGGGGATGGGGGAGTTGCACCTGGACGTCACGCTGAAGCGCATCGAGCGGGAGTTCGGCATTCGGGTCGGATTCGGGAAGCCCCGCGTCTCGTACCGCGAGACGGTCCGGGCGGAAGCCCAAGGGAGCGCGACCTACCAACGGCAAGTCGGGGGCGAACCGTTGTCCGCGCGGGTCCGCCTCCGCGTCGAGCCGCTGGCGGACCAGGGTGCGAGGACCGAGGTGCGCGACGCGCTCGCGCCGGGGACGATTCCCGCGGCGTACCTGCCGGCGCTTCGGGAAAGCGTCACAAATGCCGCCGACGGCGGAGGCCTCTACGGCTATCCGGTGACCGGTGTGGCGGCTACGATCGAAGACGCGGCGTTCACCGAATCCGGTCAACCCGAAATTGCGATCAACTCCGCGGCGTGCCACGCCTTTCGCGAAGCGCTACGCGCCGCGGGCCCGATCGTCCTCGAACCCTACGGACGGCTCGAGATCCGCGTCCCCGCGGACTACGTCGGCGTCGTGATGAAGACGCTCCAGCAGCGCCGCGCGGTCGTCACGGATACCGGTTTCGCGCGCGAAACGGCGGTCATCCGCGGCGTCGCACCCATTGGCGAGATGTTCGGCTTTCTCACCGCCTTGCGATCCCAAACGCAGGGGCGCGGCTCGTACATGCTCGAGCCGCTCGACTACCGCCCGCTTCCGGACAACCTCACCGCGCTCCATCACGACAAGCTGATCGGTTGAGGCCGTTCCCGCCCGGCGGCCGGCTTGACACCGAAATCACCGGGTCTTAACCCGACCGGCGTCGCAGATCGGCGGAGTGGCCCGGGAAGGCGAAGGCGGTGGAATACGTCCGCCGGGGCGCCTACACTTGAGTCCCGGCCCCTAACAAGACGTCCGCGACAAGAGAGGCACCATGACATCGATCGAACAGGTTATCGTCCCGCCGGAGCTCGGTGTCCTTCCGCTCCGCAACAGCGTGCTCTTCCCGAATGCGATCATGCCGATTTCCGTCGGGCGGAGGAAGACGCTCAATCTCCTCGACGACGTCGTCGGAGAGAACAGACTGATCGCCGTCGTCTCCCAGAGGAACCCCGGGGAGGACGAACCCGATCCCGCCGGGATGTACCGCGTCGGCTCGGCGGCGCGCATCCTCAAGGTCGTCAAGCTGAATGGCAACAACGTCAACCTGATCATCCAGGGGATGCGGCGCATCCGCGTCGATCGCTTCACGGCGACCGACCCGTTCATGAAAGCCTCCGTGACGGCGCTCGAAGAGCACGTCGATGCAGGCGTCGATCTGGACGCGCTCGTGCGCAGCCTCATCAATCAGTTCCAGAAACTGGTGCAGAATTCGCAGAACATCTCGAACGATCTCGGCGACATGGTTCTCTCCGCCGGCGCGGGCGATCCCGCGCGCCTGTCCGACCTCGCCGCGTCGGTGCTCAACATCCCCGTCGAAGAGAAGATCGGCCTCCTCGAGCGGAACAACGTGCGGGACCGCGTCCAGAAGCTGGTCGAAATCGTCACGCGGGAGTTCGAGCTGCAGGAGATCTCCAGCCGCATCCAGTCGCAGGTCGCCGACGAGGTCGGCAAGACACAGCGTCAGTACTACCTGCGGGAGCAGATGAAAGCGATCCAGAAAGAGTTGGGCGAGGACGACGACCGACAGCAGGAGATCGAAGAGTTCCGCAAGAAAATCGAGGCGGCAGGGATGCCCGAAGAGCCGAAGAAAGCCGCCGAGAAGGAGCTCGACCGGTTGAGCAAGATGCCGCCGCAGGCCGCCGAGTACACGGTCTCGCGGACTTACCTCGACTGGCTCGTGTCGCTGCCATGGTCCGCGGAAACCGAGGACAAGCTCTCCGTCAAAGAAGCGCACGGGATCTTGGACGAGGACCACTACGACCTCGAGAAGGTCAAGGACCGGATCCTCGAGTTCCTGTCGGTGCGCTCGCTCAAGAAAGACATGAAGGGGCCGATCCTCTGCCTCGTCGGCCCGCCGGGAGTCGGCAAGACCTCGCTCGGGAAATCGATCGCGCGTGCGATGGGGCGCAAGTTCGGGCGCATCTCGCTCGGCGGCATTCGCGATGAGGCCGAGATTCGCGGCCATCGCCGGACCTACATCGGCTCGCTGCCGGGCCGGATCATTCAGGGTTTGAAGCGCGCGGGCACGAAAAACCCGGTGCTGATCCTCGACGAGATCGACAAGGTCGGCACCGACTTCCGCGGCGATCCATCGTCGGCCTTGCTCGAGGTGCTCGACCCCGAGCAGAACCACGCCTTCTCGGATCACTACCTCGAGGTCCCGTTCGACCTCAGCAAGGTGTTCTTCATCACGACCGCCAACGTACTGGACACGATCCCGCCGCCGCTCCGCGACCGCATGGAGATTCTGAGGCTCCCCGGCTACACCGAAGAGGAGAAGCTCGAGATCGCCAAGGCGCACATCGTGAAACGGCAGATCGAAGGCCATGGGCTGACCGCCGAGACGATCGAGTTCGAAGACTCGGGCCTGCGCAGGATCATCAACGACTACACGCGCGAAGCCGGCGTGCGCAACCTGGACCGGGAGATCGCGAACGTGTGCCGCAAAGTCGCGCGCCGGGTCGTCGAGGGAGACAGCGGCAAGATCGTCCTGTCGGGCGAGAAGATCCACGAGTTCCTCGGGCCCGCGCGGTTCTTCCGCGAGATCGCCGAGCGCACCGACCGGAGCGGCGTGGCGATCGGGCTCGCCTGGACCTCGTTCGGCGGCGAAATACTCTTTGTCGAGTCCACGCGTATGCGCGGTCGTGGGAAGGTGACGATCACGGGGCGCCTCGGCGACGTCATGCGCGAGTCCGCGCTCGCCGCGCTCTCTTGGATCCGCTCGAACGCGAAGTCGCTCGGCGTCGACGACGGGCTGTTCGATCGGAGCGACTTCCACATCCACGTCCCGGCGGGCGCGACCCCGAAAGACGGACCGTCCGCGGGCGTGACGCTCACCGTGTCACTGGTTTCGCTCCTCAGCGGCTTGCCCGTGCCCAGCGATCTCGCGATGACGGGCGAGATCACGCTCCGCGGAAAAGTCCTGCCGGTCGGCGGGATCAAGGAAAAGGTGATTGCGGCGAAATCCGCCGGGATCAAGACCGTGATACTTCCCGACAAGAACGAAAAGGACCTCGAGGACGTCTCGCCGGCCGTTCGCGACGCGTTGACCTTCCGATTCGTCACGGAGATCGAAGCCGTTCTCGGCATCGTGTTCGGCGACGCTCTCGAAGAGCGGGCGCGAACGCTTCGCGAGAACCCAGCGGCGGGCGAGCCCGAGCCGAGGATCCCGAACGAGGACGAGATCGTGGGAGACGTCGAACCGGCGGAGGCGGCGACTCCTGTCGAAACGAGAGGCTGACCCCCACCGAACTTGCGCCCTACCAACGATGGCCCTACACTGACAACGGTGCCTTGTAGCACCGGTTTTGTCCCGGAGAGCGCGTCACGTAGGTGTCCGGGACGTGGAAAGAACGGTTCGAGAAAGAAGCAAGGAGGTTGTGATCGTGGCCAAGGGAAAAGTGAAGTGGTTCAACAACAGCAAGGGCTACGGGTTCATTGCCCGTGACGACGGCCCTGACGTCTTTGTGCACTACTCCGCGATCCACGCCGAGGGTTACAAGACGCTCGACGAGGGGACTGAGGTCGAGTTCGAGATCAAGGAGGGTCCCAAGGGCCCCCAAGCCGAGAACGTCGTTCGCGCGAGTTAGTTCGAACCCAGACGGCACACGAAAGGCCCCGGGATTCCCCGGGGCCTTTTTTTGTCCGGGATGTCGAGGTGAGCGTGCCCATGGCGGGTGATGCGGCTCCCGAGGTCGAGTTCCTGGCTCGTGCTGCACGGCGGCGCACCCGCAAGCGTGCAGCGGTCCTAGCGCTCCACGGCGCGACCCGCGCCGATCTCAGGCGCTCGCTCGCCCTCGCGGCTCCGTTCGACTCCGAGGCGCTGCTCATCGCCGTGGACGGCGGGCTGGCGGCGTGCCGCGCCATGCACCGCCGCCCGGACCTGTTCGTCGGCGACCTCGACTCGGCGCGCCACAGTCCTCGCGGGGTCGGATCGCAGATCTACCCCGCCGCCAAGGATTTCAGCGACTTTGCGGGCGCGCTCTCCGACGCTCGACGTCTCGGCGCCGACATCCTGGTGATCGCGGGCCTGCTCGGCGGTCGTCTCGATCACGAGTGGGCCAACCTCTTCGAGGTCGGCGCGACCGCTCGCGGCTTCGCCGGTTTTCTCGCGCCGTCCTCCAGGGGATTGGTCGTCGTGACGGCGCACGGCGTGCGCGTGCGCACCGCCCCGCGGCGCCTGGTGTCCGTCTTTGCGCTCGGTCGCGGCGCTCGCGTCAGCCTGCGCGGGACGTTCTGGACGCTTTCGAAGCGGCGCCTCGCACCAGGATCGCTGGGGCTCTCCAACGTCACCGGCAAACGGCTCGCGTTGGACGTGCACGAAGGGGTCGCCGCGTTGGTCTTTCCCGATCCCTAGGCTCGGTCAGCGGATCCCGTTTTCTTCCAGGAACCGGAACACTTCCCTGGCGATCCTCGCGCGCTCGAGCACGACGGTTCCGTGCCCCGAGTCCAGCCAGACGGAACGCGTGGGCGCCAAAGCGGCCTCGAGCCGATGAGGGGACGGCGGTGGATCGACGCGGTCGTGGCGGCCCGCGATGTAGAGCACCGGTCGTCCGCGCAACTGGGGGACATAACGCTCGAGCTGAATGGCGTCCGCCATGCGGTCGAGGCGATCGCCATCGATTCCCGCGCGGCGAAGCCCCGCGAGCGTTCCCCGGCCGAGGATGCCGTGACGGAGTCCGAACGTGTAGCGGTTCGTCGCCGCCACCGATACGAGCGGCACGGTTGCGAGGTCTCCCGCGGACGCCACGAGCAGCGACTGGAAAGCCCCGAGGCTGAAGCCCACGACCGCGACGGCGTCGAGCCCGACCGCCTCGGGGAGAGCGGCCGTCAGCGCCTTCTGGTCCCAGCACCACTGCCGAATGGATTCGTAGAGCCGCCACGGGTTGGGGTTCACCGTCCCCTCGCCGGGGAACCACCCGCGAGGCCTCCGCTCGAAGTGGTACGGCGCGGCCATCATGACGACGGGGAAGCGCTGCGCGAACGGCGCCAAGAACCACTCCCACAGTCCCCAGAACCGTTGGAACAGGGCGTGATGGAACACGAGCGCGCTCCGGTCGGCGCGCGGGTGGCGTGACGGGATGAGGCGGGCGACGACGCGATCGTTCGCCGCATGCCCCGACGGACGCGGTGAGTCGAATCGGATCTCGATCAGGCCGGAGCCGCTGCGGCTTCGGCGCAAAGGCGTAAGGGCTAGATTCCGCGCCGCCGGTGCGTCGGGCGGGCGGACGAACGCAAGCAGGTCCCGGCTCGCTTCGTCGCACAACGCCTCGGCTTCCGCGACGCCGCCCCTACCGAAGTGCCGGAACGGCTCCTTGTGGTGACCAACGCCGGTCAACCGATTCTTCAGGCGAAGGGAATTTTCGACGGAATGGATGACGACACGTTTCATCCCGCTACGTCGTCCTCACGAGCCACAGACTCTCCTGCGGGCGCGAGAGAAACGCGGCGCCACGATCGCCGACGGCGACGATGTCTTCGCACGTTGCGACGCCGTGGCCCTTGACCGTCAATCGCGGCTCGATCGTGTAGCACTGGCCGGCCTCGATCGGGAGGAATGGCGTGCTGCCGTATCTCTCCCATCGGGGCAGGAGTCCGCCGCCGCCGTCGTGCGCGACGCGGCCGATCTGGTGCCCCGTACCGTGGGGGTATTCTTCGTAGCCCGCCGAGGTCACGACCGCACGCGCGATGTCGTCGATTTCGGCCCCGGTCTTGCCCGGCTGGATCGCCGCGGCGGCGTCTTGAATCGACTTCAGGATCGTCTCGAATCCGTTCTGGACCGCGGCAGGTGCCTCGGTCTCGCCGGAACGCAACACATACCACGTGCGCTGCAAGTCGGAACAATAGCCGGCGCGGCGCACGCCGAAATCAACATTGACGATATGGCCGGGCTCGATGGGCCGGTCGGTCGGACCGGCATGCGCTCCGGCGGAATCCGGTCCCGTGAAGACCGCGGGGCACTGGCTGGCCTCCCATGCAGGCGTGAGTCCCGGGATGCGGTTCATCTCCGCCACGATCTGCGCGGCGAACTGCTTCTCGGTCAGCCCCGGCCGCAGTTTCGGGGTCACCGCCTCGAAGATACGGACCGTGGCGTCGCAGGCCTCCCTGATCAGACGCTGCTCTTGGGGAGTCTTCCGCCCGCGCAGAGCGGCGACGATCCGTTCCGCGGTCTCGATCCGCTTCGCGTAGGGGGTTCCTTCGACGATCGCGGTCAGGGCGAGCCATTGTCCGTGCGTGATGCCGTCCGCGGCCGGGTCGTTCACCGAAAAATTGACGGCGATCCTCTTCGGGTCGAGCCGGCGAAGGACCTCGCGCAGCGGGCGAGAAACACCGTCGACGTAGGTGACGATCTCCGGATAGTGGCCGTGCGCCTCGACGTTCGCCTTGTCGAGGCTGCCGACGACCGCGATGCGTTCGCCGTTTCGCGCCAGGATGAAGGCCGAGTGCCACGTGACGTTCGTTCCAACGACGAGGTCGAACGATGGGTCGTGGACGGTCGCGCTCTCGCGCGAGAAGAGCATCCAGGCGTCCAGGCCGAACTCGTCGAGGATCCTGGGGATCTGCTCGACCTTTTCTCGGATCAGGGGATCGCCGACGCTCATCCGGTCACCTCGTGCGGCGCATGCTAGCAACACCGGGTGCGTCCGCCCACGGCGGGGACTTCGCCGAATGCACGCGCTCCGCCCCCGCCCCGGGGTGGCTCATCCGGCTCGATGGGGACGGCCCCCGAACGCACGCGTAAGCACTGGCGCGCCGCCGAGAGGACGACCGTCACCACGAGGACCAGGAACAGCCCCGCCACGACCGCATCGACGCGGGCGTTCACGGCCTCGACCGCATGGGCCGAAGGAGAGGCGGCCTTCGCCAGGAACCCGAGCGCCGGGTCGGGGCTCGCGATCAGTTGGATCCCCGCCGTCATCGTCACGGTCAGGAGGAACGCGAGCGGCCCCGCCGTGACCCACGCGTAACGCGCGCGCCCCGTCCGGACGAGCGTCGTCGTCGCGATAGCGAGCGCGGTTCCGGCGAGAAGCTGGTTCGACAAGCCGAACAGCGGCCACAACACGCGAATGCCGCCCCGCGGGTCGGCGACGCCCGCGGCGAGGAAGTACCCCCACGCGGAAACGAACAAGGCGCTCGTCGCAACGTTCGCACCCCAGCTCGTTCCGGCGAGTCGAGGGGAGACGCGTGCGAGGGCGTCTTGGAGCAGGTAGCGTCCGACGCGCGTGCCCGCGTCGAGCGTTGTCAAGATGAAGAGCACCTCGAACATGACGGCGAAGTGGTACCAAAGCGCGGCCGCACCGGGGCCGGAGAACACGCCGTCGAAGATCGACGCCATGCCCACGGCGAGGGACGACGATCCGCCCGAGCGCGCCATCAGAGTCGTCTCGCCGAATCGCGCGGCGAGCGCCGACATCTCCCCGGCGGTCACGGGGAAGCCGTGCTGCGTGATCCATTCGGGGCTCATCTTCGAGTTGATCGCGAAGAACTGCCCGGGCGGAAGCGATGCCGCGGCGATCATCGCCATGATCGCGACGAAGCTCTCGAGGAGCATGCTCCCGTAGCCGACCATGCGGGCGTCGGATTCGCGCGTCAGCAGGCGCGGCGTGGTTCCGCTGGAGACCAACGCATGAAACCCGGAGATCGCGCCGCAGGCGATGTTGATGAAGCAAAAGGGGAAGATCTTGCCGCCGAAGAGCGGCCCCGTGCCGTTGGCGAACACCGTCACCGCGGGGAGCTTCAGCTCGGGGCGCACGAGCGCGATACCGATCGCCAGCAGGATCACCGTGCCGAGCTTGACGAACGTGGACAGGTAGTCGCGTGGGGCGAGCAAGAGCCACATCGGGAGGATCGAGGCGGCGAGACCGTAGAGGATCACCGCGCCTGCGAGGGACGAGCGAGAGAGCGTGAAGGCCGGCCCCCAGCTCGGGTGCCCCGAAACCGCGTGGCCCGAGACCAAGGCGGCGCCGAGCAGCGCGAGGCCGATCGCCGTCGCGGCAGCAACGCGCCCGCCCCCGCGCCCTCTCATGATGAGCCCCATGAGCATGGCGATCGGAATCGTGGCCGTGACGGTGAACAATCCCCATGGGCTCTCGGCGAGGAGGTTGACGACGACGAGCGCCAGCACGCTGATGAGGATCACGATGATGAGGAGCATGCCGGTCGTTCCCGCACGGGCGCCCCAGCGTCCCAGGTTGTCGTGCGCCAGCTTCGCCAGCGACCGGCCGTCGCGACGGAGCGAGATGGCGAGGATCACGAAGTCCTGAACGGCGCCGCCCAGAAGGACCCCCGCGAGAATCCAGATCGTGCCCGGGAGGTAGCCGAACTGCGCCGCCAGCGTCGGGCCGAGCAGGGGCCCGGGCCCGGCGATCGCGGCGAAGTGATGGCCGAACACGACCCACCGGTGGGTCGGAACGAAGTCGCGCCCGTCGTCGAGGCGCGTGGCCGGCGTCAGGCGCCGGTCGTCGAGTGCCAACACTTTCGCCGCGAGGAACTTGGAGTAGAAGCGGTAGCCGATCAGGTGCGTGCAGACCGCAGCGACCAGGAGGTGTCCCGCGGAGACCGGCTCGCCCCTCACCAACGCGATCGTCGCGAACGATGCGCCTCCCGCGAGGGCGACCAGGAGCCAGACGAGCGCGCTCGGCCAACGCATGACGGCCGATCTTAACGCCTCCTCCGCTCCACCCGGGGCGCGAGTTGCTCTCTGGATTGTCGGGCCCTATGTTCCGGGGCGATTACGAATCCGGATTTCTGATCACGGAGGGGGCGATGCGCTACGACACGACTCACGACGGGGCTCGTGATTCCCGCGAGGCTCTGCGGGCGAGCGGGGACGGAGGATCGTTTCTGGTGGACGACCAGGGAACGATCGTCGGGTTCGACGGCGGGATGGAGCAACTGACCGGCTGGACGGCCGCCGACATCGTCGGGCGCGCCGCGGGCGTGCCGATCCTGCTTCAGGGCCCGTTCATTCCGACCACCGGGCACGACGTCGCGGAAATCGCGCTCCTGGCACGCGACGGCAACGTCCTCGACGTCGAGGCGTCTTTGGTCCGATCGCAGGGGGCGGGAGATCGGACCACCGTCTCGGTCGTCCGCGTGATCGCCCGCCACCAGGGTGGATGCGTCGTTCCGGCGGTTGGGTACGATCCTCTCACCGGACTGGCGACGCGCGAGAGCTTTCTCGAACGGCTCGGCGTCGAGATGCGCGACGCCGGAGCCAACGGTCGCCCGCTGGCGGTCGTCGTCGCCGACGTCGACCATCTGCGCAAGGTGGCCGACACGCGGGGCCGCGAAGCCGCCGCGACCGTGCTGCGCAAGCTCGCGGGGATTCTCCGCGCCACCGTTCGCGAAGACGATCTCGTCGCGCGTTTCGCGGACGACGACTTCGCCGTCATCCTCAACGGGCTAGGCAGGGGCAGTGCGCGCCAGGTTGCGGCGCGCCTGAGGTCCACGATCGAGCGCTTCCGATTCACATCGACGTGGGACGGCGGCGAGCCGTTTTTCGTCACGTTGAGCCTCGGCGCGGCGTCCTATCCGACCGACGCCGAAAACGAAGCCGACCTGCTTTCGCGGGCGATGGAGGCGCTCGATGAAGCCCGCTCGCTCGGCCGTAACCGCGTCTGGTGCTACTTGCGCCGGCCGCGGGTCCCCGTGAGGACGCCGGTGTTCCTCGAAGGGTCGTCGCCCCTCCTGCTCGGCTACACGCAGGACCTCTCGCCCTCTGGGTGCTTCGTGGCGACTCCGTCGCCGATCGACGTCGGCATGCGGTGCGCCCTTTCGTTCCCGCTGCCCACCGCGGAAGGAAACGTCCATGTCATCGGCCGCGTGGTCCGCACGGTCCCGCTCCATCCCGGAACGGCC
>JAYUCM010000079.1:0-2286 GCA_043740355.1 Acidobacteriota bacterium
CGCCGTGAAGAAGCGCCGCGACCTTGCGGCCGGCGCACGGGCGCTGGCCCGCGTGAAGGCGGCGTTGGGCGACGACGCCGTCGTCTACGCCTCCCCGCGTGACGCGCATCTTCCCGAGGCGCGCTTCGTGTGGGCGCCGATGACCGTACTCCCGGACGCCAAGCCACGCCCCGTGGACGAGCCGCGCCTGGTCCGCCGCCTCTACACGACGCCGGTGCCGCTCCCGCCGCGCGAGCGCCACGAGCCCGACGGTTGGCTGCTGCGCGGTTTGGCGCAGGGGCCGGTGGTGAAGGTGAACGGGCCGTACGCCGTCAGCGGCTGGTGGTGGAAAAAGCCGATCGAGCGCGAGTACCACTTCGCCGAGACGAAGAACGGACAGAACTTGTGGGTGTTTTACGACCGAGGAATGAACCGATGGTTCCTTCAAGGGGAGGTGGGGTGATGTCGAGTGTTCTATGGGGCGTGGTGGCCGGCGTGGTGTTCGGCAGTGTGGCGGTCGGACTGATGCTACCCATGTCCTTCCCTGACAAGCAGACGGCGCTGCTCGGGGCGTTCGCGGACCGCTTCGCCATCGGCCTGGTGATCGGCTGCCTGCAGCTCCGTTGGCCGGGTTGGGCCGTGGGCCTGTTCTTCGGGGTGCTCTTGAGCCTGCCCTCGGCCATCATCACCAAAGCCTACGCGCCGATCTTGATCATCGGTGGACTGGGGGGTGCGGTCATCGGTGGTCTCATCCACGGCTGGCGGTTTCCCGTCTAGACGCGTGCGGTATACCCCTCTCTTCTGCAAGTCCTCCTTCTCCTTCCTCGAAGGTGCTTCGCAACCCGAGGAACTGATCGAGGCCGCAGCCGCACGCGGCCTGACGTCGCTCGCGCTGACCGACCGCGACGGCGTGTACGGGATCGTCGAGGCGCACGTCGCGGCGAAGGAAACCGGCGTCAAGGTGATCGTCGGCTCCGAGCTGTCGATCGACGACGGCTCGACGATCGTGCTCCTTGCGACCAATCGCGCCGGCTACGCGAACCTCTGCCGGCTCATCACTCTCGGCCGGCGCCGCTCGGAGAAGGGATCGAGCGTCGTCGGGTGGCGCGAGGTGTACGAGCATGCTCCCGATCTCGTCGCGCTGTGGGGGGGCGAGCGCAGCCTCCTGACGCAAGAGCCCGATCCCTTCTTTATCGGACACGGCTTGAAGGAAGCCTTCGGCGACCGCCTCTACGTGATGGCGGCACGGCACCGCCGCGCGGAAGAGCCGCGCCAGGAGGCGCGCCTGCGGCACCGTGCGGCACGCCTCGCCGTCCCGGTCGTCGCCGCGCACGAAGTGCTCTACCACCAGAAGGCGCGGCGGCCGCTCCAGGACGTCTTCACCGCGCTGCGCTACAAGGTGAAGCTGTCGGAGGCCGGGCGATTGCTCAAACCCAACGACGAGCACGCGTTGAAGACGCCGATCGCATTCCATCGATTGTTCGAGGACGACCAGGCTGCGGTCGCGCGCACGGAAGACGTCGCCGCGCGCTGCACCTTCTCGCTCGACCAGCTGCGCTATCGCTATCCCGCCGAGAAGCTGCCCGACGGGACGACGTCCTCGGAGTGGCTGCGTACGCTCGCCTTCCGCGGCATGGCGGAGCGGTACCCCGGAGGCGTGCCGCAGCCCGTCGTCGATCAAGTCGACAAAGAGCTGGCGCTGATCGAAGACCTCGACTACGGCGGCTACTTCCTCACGATGTGGGAGATCGTCACTTTCTGCCGCGAGTCCGGCATCCTCTGCCAGGGGCGCGGCTCCGCGGCCAACTCCGCCGTCTGCTACGTGCTCGGAATCACCGCGGTCGATCCCGTAGCGATGGGCCTCCTGTTCGAGAGGTTCCTCTCGAAGGAGCGCGCCGAGCCGCCGGACATCGACCTCGACATCGAGCACGACCGCCGCGAGGAGGTCATCCAGCACGTCTACGCGAAGTACGGCCGCGCGCACGCGGCGATGGTCGCGAACGTCGTCCGCTACCGCGTGCGCTCCGCGGTGCGCGAGGTGGGGAAGGTGCTCGGCGTGCCGGAGACAGCGCTGGATCGCGTGTCGAAGATCCTGCCGATGTACGGCGATGTCGACCCGTCGGCGTTTGCAGTCGCGGGGCTCGATCCGGAGCAGGAGACGCACCAGCACCTGATTCGCTTGGCCTCCGAATTGCTCGACTTTCCGCGGCACCTCTCGATCCACCCCGGCGGGTTTCTGCTGGGGCACGAGCCGGTGGCGACGATCGTCCCGATCGAGAACGGCTCGATGCCCGACCGCACGGTGAT
>JAYUCM010000080.1:0-2280 GCA_043740355.1 Acidobacteriota bacterium
TCCGCGATCAAGGCCATCGGGATGCGCAACATCTTGGACGCCGCGCTCGAGCTGATGCCGGCGGCCTCCGAGCGCGGCCCGCGCGCCGGAATCGTTCCCACGACCGGCGCCAACGACCAGCGTCTCCCTTCGTCCGGAGCGCCGGCATCGGCCTTCGTCTTCAAGACGATCGCGGACCCGTACGCCGGGCGGCTATCGATCTTTCGCGTCATCTCCGGGACGCTCCGCGGTGACACGACCCTTCAAAACGTCGGCCGAGGGATTCCCGAGAGGCTCGGCACGGTGAACCTGCTGCAGGGCAAGCAGCTCGTCGCCGTTCCGGAGCTGCGCGCGGGGGATCTCGGCGTCGTCGCCAAGCTCAAGGAGACGCGGACCTCCGACACGCTTGCGGACCCGGCGCACCCGATCCAGTACCCGCCCATCGCGTTCCCCGAACCGGCGATCTCGTTCGCGATCGAGCCGAAATCGAAGGGCGACGAGGACAAGATCTCGACGGCGCTCGCACGCCTCATGGAAGAAGATCCCGTGCTCCGGGTGAACCGCGATCCCCGCACACACGAGATGCTCGTCAGCGGGAACGGGCAGGTCCACGTCGAAGTCGCGATCGCCAAGATGAAGCGAAAATTCGGCGTCGAGGCGGTCCTGAGGCAGCCCAAGGTCCCCTATCTCGAGACCATCAAGCGGAAGGTCTCCGCCGTCCAGGGGCGGCACAAGAAGCAGACAGGAGGGCGCGGTCAGTTCGGGGACTGCTGGATCGAATTGGAGCCGCTGCCGCGCGGCGCCGGCTTCGAGTTCGTGGACAAGATCTTCGGAGGCTCGATCCCCCAGAACTTCCGTCCCGCGGTCGAGAAGGGAATCCGGGAATCGGCCGAGCGAGGCTGGCTCTCCGGAAACCCCGTCGTCGATTTCCGGGTCACGCTGACCGACGGCTCGTATCACGACGTCGATTCGTCGGAGATGGCGTTCAAGATCGCCGGCTCCCTGGCGTTCAAGGCGGCCATGGAGCAGGCGCGTCCGACGATCCTCGAGCCGATCTACGCCGTGGAGATCACGGCCCCTGAGGAGTACATGGGTGAGATCATGGGCGACCTGTCGTCGCGACGCGGCAAGCCGCAAGGCATGGAAACGCAGGGACACTTCCAGATCATCAAGGCCATCGTCCCGCTCGCCGAGCTGCTCACCTACGCCTCGACCTTGAAGTCGATCACCTCCGACCGCGGCACCTATCATATGGAGTTCGATCACTACGACGAGCTCCCGGCGCAAGTGCAGGAGAAGGTCCTCGCCGACTACGCCCGGTACAAACAGCAAGAGGCGGAGAAGTAGGACCGACGTGACGCGGGACTGGGTCTACGTCGGCGAGCTCGGCGATCACGTCGGGGAGACCGTCCTGCTCAAGGGATGGGTCTACCAGAAGCGTTCGTCGGGGAAGATCCGCTTCTTGGTGATGCGCGACGGCACGGGGTTCTTGCAATGCGTCGCGGGGGCCAAGGACGTCTCTCCCGAATCGTTTGAAGCCATCGACAAGGTCACGGGCGAGTCGTCGATCGCGATTCGCGGGACCGTCCGCAAGGACGATCGTGCCCCGGGCGGATTCGAGCTGGGCGTGACCGACTTCAACGTCATCCACCTCGCCGCCGACTATCCGATCCAGCCTAAGGACCATGGTGTCGAGTTTCTCTTCGACAACCGACACCTGTACCTGCGCTCCCGCACGCCCCATGCGGCGCTTTCGGTGAGGAACGAGCTCGTGCAGTCGTGCCGCGACTTCTTCTACGAGCGCGACTTCGTGCTGATCGACTCGCCGATTCTGACGCCCAACGCCTGCGAGGGAACGTCGACGCTCTTCCAGACCCCGTATTTCGAGGGCACCGCCTATCTTACGCAGTCCGGGCAGCTGTACCTCGAGCCGGCGTGCATGGCGTTCGGGCGCGTTTACTGCTTCGGGCCGACGTTTCGCGCCGAGAAATCGAAGACGCGCCGCCATCTCACCGAGTTCTGGATGATCGAGCCCGAGGTCGCGTGGAGCACGTTCGACGACATCATGGATCTCGCCGAGGACTTCACGGTCGAGGTCGTCGCCCGCGTGCTCGATCGCTGCAGCGAGGAGTTGAAGCGTCTCGAGCGCGACACGACGACGCTCGAGCGGGTCACGGCGCCGTTTCCCCGCCTCACCTATACCGACGCGGTGGCCCGGCTCAACCAGCTCGGCTCCGACCTGCAGTGGGGGCAAGACCTCGGCGGCGACGACGAGACGCTCCTGTGCCGGGAGTACGACCG
>JAYUCM010000081.1:0-13785 GCA_043740355.1 Acidobacteriota bacterium
ATTTGACCGTTTGGTTGGGCGTTTCGGGGCGTTGTCGGGCGCTCCAGGCGTACAAGCGGGAACGTGGTGTCTGGCGCCGCGCTCCTCAGGCCGTCAACAGGCTCCTGACGCGCTCGACGAAGCTGGCCTGGACCGCCTCGTCCAGAACGACGCGATCGACCTCGTCCACGAGCAGGCCGTCGAAAAGCGCCTTCTTGTTCTCGACCACCTGGCGGACGCGCTCTTCGATCGCGCCGCGCGTGACGAAGTGGAGGACTTGCACGCTCTTGCGCTGCCCCATGCGGTGGACGCGGCCGATCCGCTGCTCGAGGACCGCCGGATTCCACGGCACCTCGAGGTTGACGACGACCGAGGCGGCGTCTTGCAAGTTCAACCCCAGTCCGCCGGCGTCGGTCGAGAAAAGGACGCGCAGCGTCTCGTCGGTGCGGAAGTCGTCGATGGTCTGCGAGCGTCGTTGCGAGTCCATCCCGCCGTGGAAGACCGCCGCCTTCTCGCCGCGCCGGTCGAGCAGCGGCCGCACCACGTGATGCGCGAGGCGCAGCAGACGCTCCCACTGGGAAAACACCAAGACCTTTGCCCCGGGGCTCTCGAGCAAATCTTCGAGCACGTGCGCGAATTCCTCGAGCTTGGGGGAGTGGATCCAGCGCACGTCGGGCTCGCCTGCGTGGCCCGCCTTGAGCCTCGCCTCCGATGGCTCCCATTCGTACTGGGCCCACGCGTTGCACAGGATGCGCATCGACGTGAGCGCTTGGAGCAGGAGGCGCACCTCGGCGGTCTTCAACGGCCGGTTTTGCGCCAGGAGCAGCGCGACCTTGCGCGCGTGGCGGCGATACGGACGGAGCTGCGTCGGCGTCATCTCGGTCCAGAAGGTGTTGTCGGTGCGCGGCGGGAGCTGGTCGAGAACCTCGCTCCGTTCGCGCCTCAGGAAAAACGAGGCGAGCCGCCCGCGCAGGATGTCGAGGGCCTCGTAGGCCACGATCCTGCCGCCCGGCTCGCTCACGGCGTGGAACGGGAGCAGCCGCCATCGCGGACCGAGCGCGCGCGGGTTGACGAACTCGACGAGCGAATGGAGTTCGGACAGCCGGTTTTCGAGCGGCGTCCCGGTGAGCACGAACGCGAACGGACTCGTCAGCTCCTTGATCGCCTTCGCCGTCTTCGTCTCCCAGTTCTTGATGCGCTGCGCCTCGTCGAGGACGACCAGCTCGGCCTTGGCCGCGCGCACTGCGTCCAGGTCGCGAAGCGCCAGCTCGTAGTTGAGGATGAGGAAGCCGCGCTTCCAGCGCCGGTAGGCGGCCGTTCTCATGGTGCGCGACCCCTCGACGACGCGCGCCTCCTCGCCGCAGGCCTTTGCAATCTCGCTGGCCCACTGGTGTTTCAAGGAAGCCGGGCAGACGATCAGCGTCTTCTTGATCCCAACCGTCTTGCGCATCAGCAGGGTCGCCACGATCGCCTGGAGCGTCTTTCCCAGCCCCATGTCGTCGGCCAGGAACGCGCGGCCGCGCCGCGCGAGGAAGAGCGCGCCGTGCTCTTGGTAGGGATGCATCCGGAACCCGAGGTCCACCGTCGTCTCGCGCCAGGTGGCGTCGCCGAGCGCGACCGCGCGGAGGCGCGCGGCGATCTCGACCTGCTTCCGCGCCTCGGAGAGCCGCGCCGTCACGGCGGGATCGAGATCGAAGGTCAACGCTCCGCTTCCGGCCGCTTGGCGCACGGCCTCGAGCGCGTTTTCGACCCACGCGATGGGCGTCGTGCCGTTGGGGGCTTCGCGCAGGTACCCGTCGTCGTCGAACAGGGGCCAAAGCTCCGCGGGCAGATGCGCGTCGACGGCGTCGCAACGGATCTCGCGGAGCGGGTCGGGGACCAGGATCGACCACTCGGACGGGCGCCACCAGACGGAGAGCACGGGGCCGGTGGGGCGCTTGGATCTTCGTTGGTACCACATGCGCACGCGCTCGATGTGCTTGCACGTGGACAGCTCGCTCTTCTCGAAATCGGGGCAGGTGCACGACGCGAGCGTCGCGTCGAAGCCGCGGAGCGCGACGGTGTACGGTCCCGAGCGCCCGTGCCCGGGAACGCGGAATCGCGGCAGCCCGCCGCCGCGCCGCGCGACACGCGTGATCGCGGGCTTTTCCTTCCGCGCGCGCTGCTTCCTTGCCTTCAGCTCGTCCTCGCGCGCGAGCTCGACGCGCTCGTCGCGCGTCAACGCCCACTCGCCCGGGGCCGCGAGGAGCGTCCCCGCCTGGATCGGGGCGTGCGTCACGATCCGTCCCTGCCCGCGCGCGAGGCGCCCCGCGCGCCGCGCTCGCTTTTGCGAGCCCGCGACGTGGACCACCGCCGGGCGCGGAAAGCGCAGCGCCTCGAGGGCGGCCACAGCGTGCTTGCAGACCGGACCGCCCTCGTAAGGACATTCGCATCGGCTCTCGAGCCCGCCGCCGTTGACGAGCACCGCGACGCGGTAGGGCGTCGGACCTTGGTCCCTGACCTTGCCCTCGACGGACCGCCCGTCCGCGGCGAGTCGGAGCGCCTCGACCTTGCCGAGGAGCGCGCTCTCGTGCCCGGCATGGGCGACCCGTTCCCCCGCCCAGACGGCAAGATCGGCGGACAGCAGCACCGCGTCGGCAGAAATCGCAGCGATCGCCGGGCGCGTCGACCTTTTGGCTCGTGCTTTCAAGAGTCCTTCCCGTCAAAGAGGAGGATCAAGCCTGGAAGTGTGCCCTATTCGGGAAGTCCACGCCAGCCTTGCCCGAACGGGGTCGAGGGCGGTAGCATCGGCGGCTCGCGTCTTCACGACGCCGGAAGAGCCCTCGATGTTCAAAGACTCCGCCCTCATCTCCCGGTTCGGCGCGTTCGTCGCGGAGCGCCACCCCGAATCCGTAGAGCGCGCCTCGAAGGCGTTCGCCTCGGTTCTGTCGAGATCGAATCGATCGAAGGCCGCGCCTACTTCGGCCCTCGAAGCGATGCGCAAGCCGCTGCGCACCGCCCTCCGGAAGACGCTCGCGTTGACGGCCCCGCGCGGTATCGCCGAAACGACGCCGGGCGTCCCCGCTTCAACGCGCCTGCGGCAAGCCGAGGCCGCGATCCTCGACGCGTGCGACGGGTTTCTTCGCCGCGAAGCGATCCGCGCGTCGCTCACCGCCGAGGAACGCAGGGAGATCCTGCGCGGGATGCTCCTGACGCGCGCCACCGACAATCGCCTGAAGGCCTTCTTCACCGGCGGCGAGGTCCGTCACGGAATCGGGTCGTTCCAGGGGAAGGGGTTTCGCTCGCTCGGCCAGGAGGCGATCTACGCATCGGCGATCCGCTTGAAGCGCGGCAGTGCGTTTCGCCGCGAGGACGGCACCTGGTGCGGCGACGTCGTCGCGCCGCTCATCAGGGACGCCGGCGCCGCGATCGCGATGGACCCGACGGCCGCCACGATCCGCATGATCCTGAACGGCCAGATGGGAAAGCTGGGCCCGCCGATGAACGGCAAGGATTTGCACGTCGGCAATTTCGCCGGGGGCGTGCTCCCTGCGTCCGCCCCGCTCACGATTTCCACGATGACGGTCGCCGGCCTCGCCATGGCGTTCCAGCTCCGCGGAGAGGACCGCGTCGCGATATCCTATGTAGGGGAAGGCGCGACCTCGCTCGGCGAGTGGCACGAGGCGATCAACATCTGCGCCGCGCGCAGGCTTCCCGCGGTCTTCTGCGTCGAGAACAACCAGACCGCCCTTTCGACTCCGGTCGACGTCCAGTCCGCGGCGCGTGTGTTCGCGGAGAAGGCGGCGGGCTACGGCATCCCCGGCATCACGCTCGACGGGACCGATCCCGACGCGATCGCCTCGGCGTTCGCGTGGGCCGCCGCGCGGGCGCGCGAGGGCGCTGGTCCCACGCTCATCGAGCTCATCGCGATGCGGATGTGCGGCCACGCTCACCACGACGACATGCTCTACCTCGGGCGCGACCCGAGCCCGTCGTGGGAGTACGCGGCGCCTACCGACGCGGGCTATGCGGACGCCGCGTCGTTCAAGTTCTGGGCGAAGCGCGATCCCGTTCCGACCTACGCCGCAAGGCTCCTGGCCGAAAGCGTCATCGGCAAACGCGATCTTTCGGCCTGGAAGGCCGAGGCCGAGGCCCTTGTCGCGGCGGAGGCGCGCGCCGTGATCGAGCTTCCGTGGCCCGACCCCGCGGACGCGGGGGGCGGCGTCGTCGCGGATGAGCCGTCCAGGGTCCACGTCGAGCCGCTCGACGACGCGGCGGCCCGCTTCCGCCGTGCGACACCGGCACTTCCGCCGGTGACGGACGCGCCCGCCTTCGACGCGAAAGGAAAGACCTTCCTCGAAGCGGTGATGCTGGGTGTGGGAGATGCGCTGGGCTCCGACCCGCGCGTTTTCGTCTACGGCGAAGACGTCGGGGGCAAGTACGGGAACGCGTTCCTCCTGCTGCGCCCGCTCTTGGCCGAATACGGCGACCGGATCTTGAACGCGCCGGTGGCCGAAGGGGGCGTGCTCGGCGTCTGCGTCGGCGCCGCGCTCGCCGGCATGCGCCCGATCGGGGAGATCCAGTTCAACGACTTCGTGGCGACCGGATTCAACCAGCTCGTCAACAACGCCGCGAAGGTCCGCTACCGGTGGGGCGGCGCCGTGCCGATGGTCGTGCGGATGCCGTGGGGCGGGCTGCGCCGCGCCGGGCCGTACCACTCCCAGAATACGGAAGCCTGGGTCTACCGCACGCCCGGGCTCAAGATCGTCTGCCCCTCGACGCCTCACGACGCACGCGCGCTGATGGCGACGGCGGTCGCCGACCCGGACCCCGTCCTCTACTACGAGCACATCGCGCTCTATCGCGACCCGAAGATCAAGCAGAAGGCAGGCAAGGAGCCGCCGGCGCCGATTCCGCTCGGAAAGGCAGCGCTGCGGCGCGCGGGGTCCGATCTGGCGATCGTATCCTACGGCGCCTACGTGCACCTCGCCATGCGGGTCGCCGAGGCGCTCGACGGCGAAGGAGTCCGTTGCTCCGTTCTCGACCTGCGCTCGCTTCAGCCCCTCGACAGGGCGACCCTGCTGACCGTGGCGCGCCATTGCGGCAAGGTCCTGGTCGCCCACGAAGACTCGCGCACCGGCGGCATCGGCGAGTCGGTGGCGGCGATCATTCAGGAAGAGTGTTTCGAGGACCTCGACGCGCCCGTGCGCATCGTCGGCGCGCTCGACGCCCCCGTCCCGTACTCGCCGTCGCTCGAGGACGCATTCTTGGCTGGCGAGGAGCGTGTTCTGCGCGCGGCGCGCCTCTTGGCCGCTTACTAAATGGGGTCAGGTCTCCCATCGAGTTATTCGCACCATGCGAATGACTCGATGGGAGACCTGACCCCAAACAAAAGGGGCGCTCTCGAAGGAGCGCCCCATGAGGCATCACGTGTCCGTTTTGCGCTCAGTACCGGCGATTGCCGCCGGCTGCGCCACCACCGAATCCGCCGCCGCCCCCGCCGCCGCCGGCGGTGCGCTCGCGCGCCTCGTTGACGGTCAGCGGACGGCCGCCGTAGTCGCGCCCGTTGAGGTCGCGAATGGCGCCGTCGGCGTCCTCGGAGCTTCCCATCTCCACGAACCCGAAGCCGCGCGGGCGGCCGGTGTCGCGGTCCATGACGAGTTTGACCTCGACGACGTTGCGGCCGTTCTGCGCGAACAGCTCGCGGACCTGTTCCTCGTCAGCGCTGAAGGGAAGGTTGCCGACATACAGTCTCGTTCCCATGCTCTAACCCCTGGCTCCTCTGCGGGAGCGAAAACCGGATCCTGGCCCCCGGACCGAACCCTCGATACGGATTGCAGCCAAGACCCGCGCAAACGTTAAGGGGCGTCACAAAAGCTGTCAAGCGTCCACGAGGTGCCGGGAGATCGCTTCGATCGCAAACGCCACGTGCGCGTCGAGAGCAGTCTGCGCGTAATCCGCCGGGGCGAAGATCACCATGAAGAGGGACGACGTGCTTTCGGTCACCGAGGTGCGTAACGAATCGGAGGTCGGGTTCCCGAACGGCCCCACTTCGTCGACGAGAACGGGCCGCCCGGCCACGTTGACGGCGTCCTTGCGGATTCCGGGGTACGACTCTCCCGGCTCTCCACGGCGCAGAGTCACAGCAGAGCGAATCTTGGCGGCGTCGTAGAGGCCGATCGGGAGGAGGAACGACGTCGAGCAGAGGTTGCAAACTTCGACAGCCGAGTTCACCGACGGGAAGGGTTTCCCCTGCAGGATCCGTCGCAGCAGCGCTTCCGAAGACGGCCGGGTCGACGTTGGATCGATCCCCAGCGCTCGATAAAGGCGCCGCGCGGGGGCGAGCCCATCGATCGAGGACGGGGACTGCCCGGCGTGCGCCGCGATCATGCGCGCCATGAGCGCTCCGATCTCCGCCTCGAGTGAGGCGCCGGCCGGGCCGACCCGAACGGGGGCGGCGTCGACGACCCCCACCCTGAGGAGGGGTCGAAGTCCTGGATCGATCGTGATCGGCGGCACGAGGCTTAGGATAGGTCCGTTCGGGGACCTGTTAATAGATGACCGGGAGGCGCGTTGTGACAGGCGAGGACACGACAAAGGAGAAGGCCGTGCACGCTAGCCCCCAGACCCGAGCCGTACGCGACCCCGCCGCCGACAACTCCGTCGCCGCGCTCTTCGAGCAGCACCACGAGCGCGTGTTTCGCATCGCGCGGCGGATCACGGGCGACGCCTCCGACGCGGAGGACGTCCTTCAGACCGTCTTCCTCCGCATCATGCGCCGCCACGAGCCGCCGCTCCGCCCCGACGACGCGGCGAACTACCTCCACCGGGCCGCCACCAACGCGTCGCTCGACCTGCTGCGCCGCCGCAAGGCGGCGCGGTCGCAGCCGATCGATGACGCGGAACGACTCCTCGACCACGAGCCGAATCCCGAGCGCAACCACGAGTCTGCCGTGATCCGCGACAAGGTCCGTACGGCCCTGGCAGCGTTGAACCCGCGCGCCGCCGAGATCTTCGTGCTGCGTTACTTCGACGGCTACGGGAACCGGGAAATCGCCCGCCTGCTGAACACTTCATGGAGCACCGTGGCCGTAACGCTCCACCGGACGCGCGCCAAGCTGAAGAAAGAACTCAAGGGAGACCTTCGATGAACACCAACGACACGCAGAAAACCTCACTCGACGAGATCCTCGATTCGATCCGGACCGACGAGACGTCCCGCGCCGAGATCGACGCGGCCGCCGATCGGGTCCGCGCCAAGCTCGGGCTCTCCGCCGCCCCGGCGGGTTCTTCGATCCACATCGAAAGCTGCGCGGGATTCCAGGCGCTCATCCCGGCCTTCCTCGCGGGCACGCTCCCGGGCGAGACGGCGCTCCTCCTCGAGGATCACAGCCGCGAGTGCATCCCCTGCCGCCGCGCGCTCATCGCCGCGCGGACGCCCCGGGCCGTCCCCGACTTCGATCAGGGGATCCGCAAGGCGCATCCGCCTTATACGCGTTGGGCCGCCGCGGCCGCGGTTGCGGCCGTCGCCGTCCTGGGGGCGTACACCGCGTGGCAGGCCGTGCCGTTTTTCGGGGGCAATCCGCAGCTCAAGGTCATGCGCGTCGACGGAACCGTCTACCAGTTGACCGCGGGCGCGCTCACCCCGCTGCGGCCCGGGATGACGGTGTCCGCGAAGAGCCCCGTCCGCACCGCCAGGGAATCGGGCGCGCTCGTGATGATGGACGACGGATCTCGCATCGAGATGCGCGACCGCACCGAGCTCACCGTCTCCAAGCGGCGCGACGGGTCGACGGTGCGCTTGGGCGGCGGCGCGATCATCGTCGAGGCCTCGCCGCAGGGCTCGGGACATCTCGACGTCCGCACCAGCGACTGCCTCGTGGCGGTGAAAGGGACGATCTTCGCGGTCAACACGGGCACGAAGGGCTCGCGCATCTCGGTCGTCGAGGGCGCGGTGCGCGTCGCGGCGGACGGGCGCGAGAGCCTCCTGAAGCCCGGCGATCAGATGACGACCTCCGGCGCGGTGCAAACGGTCGCGGTGGGCGACGAAATCGCTTGGAGCAAGGACGCCTCGCGCTACGTCCAGCTGCTCCACGAGCTCGCGTCGCTCCGGAAGGACCTGGACGCACGCGTCCACAACCCGGACCTGAGGTACAGCTCGAAGCTCCTCGACCGGCTGCCGAAGGGCACCGTCCTCTACGCCGCGATCCCCAATCTGACCGATGCGCTCGTGACGGCCAAGACCGTGTTCGAGGAGCACGTCGCGCAAAGCGGCGCGCTTCAAAGCTGGTGGAACGAGCACATGAGCACGCCGGAGCATCGCAAGGACATGGACGAGGCCTTCGACAAGGTGAAGGCTTTGGGAAGCCAGCTCGGCGATGAGATCGTGATTGCGCTGGTGCAGTCGCCCGGCGGGGCCGTTCGGGGTCCGATCGTGATGGCCGAAGTGAAGGACCGCGCGGACTTCCGTAGGACGCTCGCCAAAGAGATGAAGGACATCAAGGGCACGAAGCCCGATGCGTCACTGAAGTTCGACGGATCGATCGTGCGCATCGAGTTCGCGGAGCATCTCGCGTCCGTCCCCGGCGTCGCGACGTCCGAAGCGCCGGCGTGGGAAGACTCCCCGTTCCGGGCCAAGCTCGCGGCAGCCTATGCGGACGGCACGTCGTGGCTGTTCGGCGTCGATCTCAAGGCCATGCTCGCGCAGGCGATGGAGAAGGCGAACGAACACGGGGTCCGAGGCGAGCAGCTCGCGCAAAAGTGGGAGAGCATGGGCTTCTCCGACGCCGAATACCTGATCTTCGAGCGAACGGAGGGCGCCGACGGAGCCACCCTGCATGCCGAGATCTCCTTCGACCAGCCGCGCCGCGGGATCGCGGGTTGGCTCGCAGCCCCCGCGCCGATGGGGGCGGCCGAGTTCGTCTCCCCGGACGCGGCGTTCGCCGCCGCCGCGGCGGTGAAACGCCCGGAGGCGCTCCTGGCCGAGGCTCTGTCCTGGATCGGCCCGGGAACCGAAAGTCTCGACGCCGAAGGCGACCTCGAATCCTTGCGCGGCCTGGCCGCGACGCTCGGAGGCGACGTCGCGATCGCCCTGGACGGGCCGGTCCTCCCCGTCCCGTCGTGGAAGGTGGCGATCGAGGTCTACGACCCGGCGCGATTCCAAACCGAGTTCACGAACCTGGTGGCCACGATCAACACGCGCCTCGCGGACGAAGGCCAACAGGGTCGCATCGTGGTCGAACCCGAGAACGCCGGGAACCGGACCGACTGGGTGGTGCGTTACACAGGTCCTCAGGCCTTAGCCGGAGCAGGAACGATGCGCTACACCATCGCGGACGGGTACTTGATCGCGGCCCCCAGCCGCGTGCTGATCGATCGCGCGATCGAGCAGCGGGGTAACGGCTACATCCTCGCCCGCTCGAGCGAATTCGCGGCGCTCCTCCCTGCCGACGGCCAGGTGAACTTGTCCGCGTTCGTGTGGGAGCACCTCGGCCCGACCGTCGGGCCGCTCGCCTCGAAGGTCTCTGGCGCCCTCGCGACCGACGACATGAAGGCGCTCGAGACCATGGCCGGGGAGAGCCGGCCCCGCCTCGTGACGGCGTACGCCGAGGACGATCTCATCGTCGTGAACTCCCGCGGCGACGCAGGCCTAGGCTCGATGCTCGGCTCGATCGTGTCGGCCCACGGACTCGGCGCGATCGGGCACGCGCTCGACCATGCCCGGCAGGCCGGAGGTACAACCGCGCAATGACGGTCCCCGGGGCGATCGAGCTCGAAGGGTTGGGCGTCCGCTTCGGCGGGCGCCCCATCCTGCAGGGGTTGACGGCCCGTCTTGCGGGGAGGGCGATCGGCCTGCTCGGGCCCAACGGCGCCGGGAAGACGACGCTCATCCACACGCTGCTCGGCTTCCATCCGCCGTCCTCGGGAACCGCGCGGATGCACGGCGAGGACATCGTCTCGGGTCGGGCGCGGCTCACGGGGACGATCGGCTACATGCCCGAAAGCGATGCGTTCATCGCCGGCATCACGGCGGTGCGCTTCGTGCGCATGATGGGCGAGCTGTCGGGGCTCCCCGGCGAGGCCGCCTTGGAGCGTGCGCACGAGACCCTTCAGTACGTGGGGTTGGGAGAGGCCCGCTACCGCACGCTGGAGGGATTCTCGCTGGGGATGAAGCAGATGGCGAAGCTTGCGCAGGCGATCGTTCACGCGCCCAAGATCCTCTTCCTCGACGAGCCGACCAACGGCCTCGACCCGCCGGCGCGCGCGAGGATGATCCGCCTGGTGAAGGAGATCCGCGATTCCGGCCAGGCTCAGATCGTGCTTTCGTCCCACCTGCTGCGCGACGTCGAAGAGTGCTGCGACGAGGTGCTCGTCCTCAAGGACGGCAAGATCGCCTTTTCCGGCAACCTCGAGGAAGAGCGCCGCTCGAATCGGAAGTTCCTTCACGTCGAAACGCGCGGCGACGAGCGGGCCTTCGCGGCGGCCGCCGAAGGCTTAGGCTGCACGTGCGCGATGCTGGGCCCCGGTCGCTTGAAGATGGTCTTGCCGGAGGCGGTCGCGGTGCGCGATCTGTACCGGATCGCCGCGGAGCAACAGCTTCAGATCCGCCGGCTCGACTACAAGCGCGATTCGCTCCAGGACATCTTTCTCAAAGCCATGGAGGAGCCCCGTGGCCGTGTATGACCGCCGCTACCGCGGCTACGACGGACCGATTACGCCGCTGAACACGCGTTTCACGGTGCTCCCCCGTTTTGCGTGGGCGCAGGTTTTCAAGTCGCGGCTCTTCGCGGGGTTCTTCACGATGTGCTTCGCGTGGCCGATCGCCGCGACGCTGTGGATCTACCTGCATCACAACCTTGCGGCCTTGGCCAACGTGGGCCTCGACGGGATCAACCTCGCTCCGGTCGATGCTGGGTTCTTCGCCGCGTTCATGGGCGTGCAGTGCTTTTTCCTCGGCGGGCTGATGACGCTTTTGGTCGGGCCCGGCTTGGTTTCGCCCGATCTCGCGAACGGCGCCCTGTCGCTCTACCTTTCGCGGCCGATCACACGGACCGGCTACGTCGTCGGGAAGATGGCGACGCTCGCGATTCTGATCTCGCTCATCACGTGGATTCCCGGGTTGTTCCTGTTCTTCCTGCAGAGCTGGCTGGAGGGGTGGGCGTGGCTCGCCGCGAACGCCCGGATCGCCGTCGCCATCGTCCTCGGAGCCGGAATCTGGATCGTCACCATTTCGCTCCTGGCGCTCGCGACCTCGGCGATCGCGCGACGGAAGGTGGTCGCGCAGACGTTTCTCTTGGGCGTTATCATCTTTGGGACCATCGCGGGGCAAGCCATCAATCAGATGTTCGGCACGCGGCTGGGGTTCGTCTTCGCTCTTCCCGAGCTGATGCATACCGTTTGGGAGGGCCTGTTCCAGGTCCCTTTGCACGCGCAGCTCCCGACTCCGGTCGCCTGGATCGCGCTCGCTGCGATCGGTGCGGCCTCGATCGCGATCCTGGCGCGAAAGCTCCGGGCGTTCGAGGTGGTGAAGTGATCGTCTTCGAGAACGTCTCGAAGTTCTACGGCGAGGTGCTCGGCGTCAACCGGGTGAGCCTCACGATCTCGCCGGGGATCACCAGCCTCGTCGGGCCCAACGGCTCGGGCAAGACGACGCTCATGAATCTCATGACGGGACTGCTGCGTCCGACGCGGGGGCGGATCACGGTCTTGGGCACGCCGGTCGATCACCCTGAGGTGCTGTGCCGCAAGGTCGGCTACTGCACCCAGTACGACGCGTTTCCGCCGGGCCTCACCGGATACGAGTTCGTGCATGCCACCTTGAAGCTCCACGGACTCGTCGAGTCGGAGTGCCGCGAGCGCACGCTGCGCGCGATCGCACGTGTCGGATTGACGGAAGCCGCGGGCCGGCGCGTCGCCGGATACAGCAAGGGGATGCGACAGCGGATCCGCTTGGCACAGGCGGTCGCCCACGATCCTCAGGTCGTCGTTCTCGACGAGCCGCTGAACGGGCTCGACCCCATGGCGCGGGCGGAGACGATCGCCCTGTTTCGGCAGCTCGCCGACGAAGGACGCTTCGTCGTGCTCTCGAGCCACATCCTCCACGAGGTCGACCTCCTCTCCGACCGCGTGATCCTCGTCCACCACGGCTACGTCGTGGCCGAAGGGGCGATCGCGGGAGTTCGCGACGAGATCGACGAGCATCCCATGCAGATCCTCGTCCGCTGCGACCGTCCCTCGTTCGTGGCCTCTCGCATCTTCGAGCTCGACAGCGCGGTCGAAATCAAGATTCACGAGGACAAGGGGGGCCTGCTCGTCCACACGCGGGACGCCGACAAGTTCTACCTCCTCCTGAACCGCCTCGTTCTCGAGCACGCGCTCGAGCTCGAGGCCGTCGCCCCCGCCGACGAAGACGTTCAGGCCGTGTACAGGTACCTGATCGAGAGGGAGGGGCCGACCGCATGAACGCCTCCGCCCGGGCCATCACCGCGCGCCAGATCCTCGCCGTCCAGGCGCTCGAGCTCCGCAAGCGTTTCTTGGGCAAGCGGGCGATCCCCGTGTATCTCCTGGCCTGGATCCCGGTGTTCCTGTTCGCGGCGCGGTTCGTCGCGTCGCAGATTTTCAAGTGGAACGTCGAGGCATCGCTGGCGCACGATCGCGTCATCTACGCCGTCTTGTTCCGGACGCTCATCCTGCGCTTCGTCGTCTACTTCGGCTGCGTGGCCGTCTTCGTCCCGCTCTTCCGAGGCGACATCCTGGACCGCTCGCTGCACTACTACTTCCTCGCCCCGCTGAAGCGCCGAACGCTCACCGCGGCGAAGTACCTTTCCGGGCTTCTCGCCGCGCTGATGTTGTTCAACGGCGTGACCCTCACGACGTGGACGCTCATGTACCTGACTCTCGGCCCGTCGGCGCTCGCCGAGCAGCTCCGCTCGCCGCACGGGCTGCTGGAGCTCGGCGCGTACCTCCTCGTGACGAGCCTCGCCTGCGTCGGCTACGGCGCCGTCTTCCTCGCCGCCGGGGCGTTCTTCAAGAACCCGATCGTCCCGGCCGTCGTGATTCTCGGCTGGGAATCGATCAACGCGCTCCTTCCGCCCGTACTCAAGAAGGTCAGCGTGATCCACTACCTGGAATCGCTGTGCCCGGTCTCGATCCCGCCCGATTCCGGGATCGCGATCCTCGCCGACCCGGCCTCGCCGTGGGTCGCCATTCCGGGAATCGTCCTGCTCGCAGGCGTGCTCGTCGTTCTCGCCGCGTGGCGGGTCAGTCGTCTCGAGATCCTGTACGGCGTCGAGTAGCAGACCCGCCTGCTACGATCCAAGGGATGGCGCTCGCAAATCTGGACATCAGACGGCAGGCCGAGCTCGTGCTGCGGCTTCCCGCGGAAGCGCGCGCGCGCTTTCTCCTCGAAGCTCCGAAGCCGATGGCGCTCGTCAGGGCGCTTCCGGACGGGGACTTCTACCTGACGGTGCGCGAGGTCGGCCCGCAGGGCGCGCTGCCCCTCCTGGCGCTCGCATCCGCGTCGCAGATCGCCCACCTGCTCGACCTGGAGAGCTGGCGTCGGGATCGCTTCGACCCTTTGAGGAGCGGCGCGTGGGTCGCGCTGCTCGTCGAATCCGGCGAGGCGACGATCCGCCGCTTCGCGCGCAACATCGACGACGAGACGCTGATCCTCCTCTTCCGGCTGTGGGCGAAGGTCGCGCCGCTCGACATCGATCACGAAGAGCCGACGAAGGGGCACGGCATCGGCGACATGGGCGACGAGCGCGGGTTCCTCTCGCCCGACGGCGCGAACCTCTTCTCACCCGAGCGCTCCGAGCACGCGGTCGC
>JAYUCM010000082.1:0-2272 GCA_043740355.1 Acidobacteriota bacterium
GGGACGCTCAACGCGGGACTGCTCGCGACCACCGGCCTCGCCGCTATCGACCGCTCGGTGCTGGCGCTGCAGATTCCCATGCTCTACGCGGACTACGACGAAATCGACTGGGTCTTGAACAAGATGACTCCCGGCCTGGACGCGCAGTTCGACGCTAAGGGGTTCGTCGTTCTGGCCTGGGTCGACGGCGGGTGGGCGCATTTCTTCACCAAGACGCCCGCGAGAACGCCCGCGGAGCTGAAAACGGCCAAGCTGTTCACCTGGGCCGGCGACGACAAGTACACGGAGCTGTGGAAAGGGGTCGGCTTCAACGCGATCCCGCTTCCCGCCACCGAGATCTCGACCGCGCTCCAGACCGGCCTCGTCAACGCGCTATGCACGACGCCGCAAGTCGCGGCGGTCATGCAGTGGTACAACAACGCGAAGAACATGACCGACGTCAATTGGGCCCTTCTCCTCGGGGCGATCGTGATCGACAAATCGACCTGGGAGAAGATCCCCGCCGACGTCCGTCCCGCGATTCTGACGGTGACCCGCGAGACCGGGCGCCTCCTGAGCAGGCAGGCCCGCGCCGAAGAGATCGAGAGCATCGAGGCGATGAAGAAGCGAGGCCTCAACGTCGTCAAGCCGGGTCCGGCCGAGATCGAGTCTTGGCGCAAATTGTCGGAGAGCGTCTTCCCTCTCGTGCGCGGCAAGTACATGCCGGCCGAAGCGTTCGACACGGCGATCAAGTTCTCCGGCGAATACCGGCAGCAGAAGAAGCCCGCTCCGGGGACCGGCTCGCGTTGAAGCTCGGGGCCCACGCGCGGAGGGTCTGGGAAGGGTTGCTGATCGCGGCGTTCCTCGCCCTGGCGGTTCTCCCCATGATCGACCTCGTCGCCCGACCGCTCGGGCGGTTTCACGTGCCGAGCTCGGCCACGTACGTCCAGCTCCTGACCTTCTTCCTCACCTTCCTAGGGGGGCTCGCGGCGACGGCGTCCGACGAGCACCTTCAGCTGTCTACAGCCGTGCTCCTGGGCGACGGGCGCTTGAGGCGCGCCGGCGACTTCCTCGCCAACGCAGCCGCCGCGGCCGTGTGTGCCGTGCTCGCGTTTGGAGCCGTGAACGTCGTGCTCGCAGACCGCATGCTGGGCAGGCGCCTGCCGTTCGGCGTGCCGGAATGGCTCGGCGAGATCGTGATGCCGTTCTCGCTCGGAATGATGGCGATCCTGTACCTCACGAAGTCGTGGCGGTCCTGGCGCGGCCGCGCGGGAGCACTGGCGGTGGCGCTGGGCGTCTTCGCCCTCGGCCTCGCTCCCGAGGCGTCGCGCCACGCCGTCTGGCCTCTGGCGGCGGCGCTGATCGCGGCGACGCTCGTCGGCTCGCCCGTCTTCATCGCGATGGGGGGCCTGGCCGCGCTGTTCTTCTTCCGCGACGGGACCCCCGTCTCGGCCGTCACCGCGGAGATCTATCGGCTGATCGCCTCTCCCACGCTTCCCGCAATCCCGCTCCTGACCGCGTGCGGCTACGTGCTGGCCGAATCGCACGCTGCGCTCCGTCTCGTCCGCTTCTTCCGGGCGCTTGTGGGGTGGATGCCGGGCGGTGTCGCGGTGTTGGTCGCGGCCGTCTGCGCCGTCTTCACCGCCTTCACGGGCGGCTCGGGGGTGACGATCATAGCCCTGGGCGGCCTCGTGTACCCGATACTGCGCGAGGACGGCTACCCGGAGGGGTTCTCGCTCGGGCTCGTGACCGCAGCGGGAAGCCTAGGGCTGCTCTTCCCGCCGAGCCTTCCGGTGATCCTCTACAGCGTCGTGTCCAAGGTGCCCGCCGACCAGTTGTTCCTCGCCGGGCTCCTGCCGGGACTGATCCTCGTCGTGATCGTTGCTCTGTACGGCGTCACCGTCGGCCGGCGCGTGAACGCCTCGCGACAGGCGTTTTCGCTGCGCGAGGCGATCGCGGCGACCTGGGAGGCTAAGTGGGAGCTTTCTATCCCGCTGGCCATGATCGTGTTGTTCGCGACGGGCGTGGCGTCGCTGCTCGAGACGGCGGCGTTCGCGGTGATCTACACGATCGTGATCGTCTGCTTCATCCACGGAGACCTGTCGCTCGGGCACGGCCTCCCGCGCGCGCTCCTGCGCGGCTCCGCGATGATCGGCGCGGTGCTGATCTTGCTCAGCTGCGCGCTGGGCATGACGGGCTACTTGATCGAGGCCCAGATTCCGGACCGCCTGCTCGCCTCCGTGCAGGCGCATATTCACTCGCCACTGCTGTTCCTCCTGGTCCTCAACGGCGT
>JAYUCM010000083.1:0-13760 GCA_043740355.1 Acidobacteriota bacterium
ACCTCGTGTGCGCGTGCCCGGACATCGAAGAGTACGCGAAGAGCTGACCCGCATGACAAGAACGTTCTTGCTCTCTATCGGATTACTCCTTCTCGCCGCAATCACTCCGGTTTCGTGGGCCAAGCCGCTGCCCCTCGAGCCTCCCGATCCCGGCCGCGGGATCATCGGTGTCAAGGTCAAGGTCTTCCCTCCCGCGCAGACCGGTTGGGGCTCTGCCGACATCGTCTACTTCGTGCGTGTCCTCCAAGACTCTGATCGATTCGGCGCCGAGGGCGTGATCAGCTCCAACTATGTGAAGGGGGGCCAGATCTACCTGCTCAACGCCAAACCGGGGAGGTACGTCTCCGTCGGATGCAAGTTCGTCTTGGGGACGGCTGGGGACATCGGCAAGGTGGCGTTCTCCAAGGCCGACATCCTTCAATCGGAGGTCGAGGTCACGGCCGGAGGGGTCGTCTTCATGGGGGCCATCCTCGCCGAGAGCTCCACGAACACGCACGAGCCGGACCAGGCCCAAGCGCATTACCTGCGCATCATCGCTCCGGCCGCGGCGAGCAAGGGGTTCATGGCGCGCGCGTTTTCCGCGGACTACGCCTACACGGCGGTATTCACGAGCATCGTCAGAGACCGGGCCGTGGCCAAGGCATTTTGGAACAAGGCGATAGCGAAGCACTTCAAGAACGAGCCGGCCTGGTCGAGCGGCCTCGCCGCTCGGTCGCTCACGCCCGGCGGAATCGCAGCCGGTTCGACCGGAACAGCCTCGTCGAGCGACAGATTCCTGTCGACCGTGTGCGTCGACGTCAACACAGCGAAAGCTCGAGCGAGCGGGGAGCCGCAGGAAGCCGCGAAGATCGCCCGCCTGATTTGCGAGTCGATCCTGACGGACTGGGACTCCAGTGGATGCCGGGAGAATCTCGACCAGGCCGCCTGTCAGAAGAGACTGGCCTCCTTCGATGGCTCGCTGAAATCCGCAGGGTCATCCATGCTGTTCGCGGCCGCCGAGGCCGGCGAGACACCCATCTGCTCGGTCATGATCGCCATGGGGAGCGACCCGAACGCGACGATTTCCACCGGGTGGACGCCTCTCATGATCGCCGCGGCCAAGGACAGACCCGAGACCGTGAAGCTCCTCCTCGAGAAAGGAGCGAACCGCGAGGCGAAGAATCCCGACGGCAAGACGCCTGCCACGATCGCCGCGGAGTCCGGCCACCAAGGCGTCGTCGAGCTACTCACGAAGACGTCGGCCCCCTAGCCTTCCGCCAGCTTCCCGTACGCCGCCGCGTCCATCAGACCGTCCAGCTCGGAAGGCTTGGACAGCGTCAGCTTGCAGATCCACCCCGCCCCGTGTGCGTCCAGGTTGACCGTCTCCGGCTTGTCGCGAAGGAGGTTGTTGACCTCGGCGATCGTCCCGGAAACCGGCGCGTAGATCTCCGAGACCGCCTTGACCGATTCGATCGTGCCGAGCACCTCGCCCGATAAGACCGTGCGGCCGATGTCGGGGAGCTCGACGTAGACGATGTCCCCGAGCTCGTGCTGCGCGAAGTCGGTGATGCCCACGGTGGCCGCGACGCCTTCGGATTGAACCCATTCGTGCTCTTTCGTGTAGCGCCGGTCGTTGGGGAACATCGAAGCCTCCGAAGGAAAGCGTCAGTTTTTCGGCGTCAGCGGGGGCGCTTGTAGAACGGCGTCGAGACCACGACCGCGGGCTCCATCCGTCCGCGGATGTCGATCTCGAACCGCGATCCCGGTTGCGTCAACACGATCGGGAGATAGGCGAGCCCGATGTTCTTCTTGAGGAATGGGGCGAACGTGCCGCTCGTGACCGTCCCGACCTCCGTTCCCTGGGACATTGCCTTGTGGCCGTGCCGCGCGACGGCGCGCCCTTCGGTCTCGAAGCCGACGAGCGTTCGGGTCAGCCCTTCGGCCCGCTGGCGCACGAGGGCGTCGCGCCCGAGAAATTCGCCCTTCTCGATCTTCAGGATCCAGCCGAGATCCGCCTCGAGAACGGTCGTCGTGTCGTCGATGTCGTTCCCGTACAGCGCCATCTTCGCCTCGAGGCGCAGCGTGTCGCGCGCGGCCAAGCCCGCGGGCACGAGGCCGTGCGGTGCCCCCGCGCCGAGGACGGCGTACCACAGCGTCTCCGCGGCCTCCGCGGGTCCGTAGATCTCGAAGCCGTCCTCGCCCGTGTAGCCGGTGCGCGACACGATGCACGGTACGCCGGAGACCGTGTCTTGAACGAAGCCGTAGTACTTCATGGCGGCGAGAGCGGCGGAAGTCAGCGGCTGAAGGATCTCCTGGGACCGCGGCCCCTGCAGCGCGATCTGGCACCAACGGTCCGAGACGTCTTCGAGGCGCAGGTCGTAACCCTTGGCGTAGTAGCGCAGCCAATCGACGTCCTTCGGCGTGTTGCCCGCGTTGATCACCAGCAGGTAATCGTCCTCGGCCCGCTTGTAGACCAGAAGGTCGTCGACGAACGTCCCCTCGGGAGTGGTCAAGGCGCTGTACTGGATCCGGCCCGGGGCGAGGCGCGAGACGTCGTTGCACGTCACGTGCTGGAGGAAGTCCAGCGCTTCGCGTCCGACGACGTCGACTTCTCCCATGTGGCTGACGTCGAAGATCCCCGCGCGCGTCCGCACCGCCACGTGCTCTTCGATGACGCCGGTGTATTGGACCGGCATGTCCCAGCCCGAAAAGGAAACCATGCGCGCGCCGGCCGCGCGGTGCGCGCGGTTCAAGGGTGTTGTCTTGGGGTCGCGATCCGTCAAGGCTTCCTCCGAAGCGAAGGGGCGGCATATTAGCAGGTCAAAGACGGAAGAGCCGCGCGATCGCGTCGCCGACGGCGTCCTCCGTGGGCGATTGGGCCACGGCGTCGGCGGGAAGATCGAGCGACGCAAGATGAAGAGCCGTCGTCGCGCCGATCGCCACGCGTGCCGCTCGCGAAAGTGCTGCGACGAGCGCCCCTCGGCGCGAGACGGCGGCGTCGAGCCACAGGTCGGCAGACGACGGCGCGGTGAAAACCACGGCGGAAAACGCACCCTCGATCGCCGCATCGGCGAGCTCCGTCGCGCGCTCCGACGCGATCGTGCGGTAGAGCGGCGCCTCGTCGACCTCGACTCCCCCGGCGCGCAGCGCGGCCGCGAGAGCGCCCGTGGCGCCTTCGGGGCGGACGATCACGACGCGCTCGCCCCCGGCCAACCGGAGGCGCAGCGACGCGGCGAGCCCTTCGGAGCTGGCGTCATCGGCGATGAGATCGACGCGCGCGCCGATTCCGGCGAGAGCGTGCGCGGTCGCGGGTCCGACGGCGGCTACCCGAAGCCGCGGCGGGAGGACGATCGTTCCCCGCGGGGCGAGGCGGCGGCCCAGCGCGGCCACTCCCCGCCCGCTCGTGGCGACGAGCCAGTCGTAGCGATCCAGACGGCGGAGAGCTTCGTCGCCGGCTCGAGGATCGATCGGATCGACCTCCCGCGTCGTTTCCGTCAGCTGGAGCGACACCTGCGTTCCTCGAAAACGAGCCTCGAGGGCTGGCCACGTCCCGGCCTTGCGGGTGACCAAGACCCGCAAGGTCACGGATCGTCCCGAGTGCCTGCGTCCCGGACCTCCCGCAGGATCGCGTCGCCGCCGGCGTCCAGGAGGCGTCGCGCGAGGGCGTCCCCCATCGCTTCCGCGTCGTTGGCGGCGCCCTCGAGACGATCGCGCGTCAGTCGATTGCCGTCGGGGTCTCCGACCATCGCGTCGAGCACGAGCGTGTTCCCGGCGACGGTCGCCAGCGCCCCCGCCGGGGCGAGGCACCCCGCGCCGAGCGTCGCGAGAAACGTCCGCTCGGCCGCAACGCACCGCGCCGTCTCCTGGTCGTCGAGCACACCCACGTGACGGCGGGCGGCCGCATCGTCGGCGCGGATCTCGATCGCCAACGCACCTTGGCCCGGAGCGGGCAGGCAGAGAGAGAGCGGGATCGGCGTGTAGGGCGCATCCGTCAGGCCGAGCCTCTCGATCCCGGCGACGGCGAGGATCAGCGCATCGAACGTCCCCTCGTCGAGCCGTCTCAGTCGCGTATCGACGTTTCCGCGAACGTGCGTGAATCGCAGGTCCTTGCGCGCGTGGAGAATCTGACACCGGCGTCGTGGGCTCCCGGTCGCCACGAGCGCTTGTTTCGGAAGATCCTCGACACGGCGCGCGGACCGGCAGATCAGCGCGTCGCGCGCGTCGTGACGCGTAGGGATAGCCGCGAGCACGAGCCCCGAAGGCGTTTCCGTCGGAAGGTCCTTCAGGCTGTGTACCGCGAGATCGATCGTCCCTTGAAGAAGTGCGTTCTCGATCTCCTTGACGAAGATGCCCTTTCCGAACGACGCGGGCAGCGGGGTGCCGGTGCCCTGGTCCCCTTCGGTCTTGATGATGACGATGTCGACGACGAGTCCGGGCCACGCGCCGCGAAGCCTCTCCGCGACGTGATCGGCCTGCCAGCGCGCCAACGGGGAGCCGCGGGATCCCAAGCGGAGGCCCACGGCTCAGTCGTCCTTCCCGCCCTGGATCGCGTGGGTCGGACCGGAGCCTTTCGGTTCGGCGACCTCCTCGGACCTCAGGCCGAAGATCTCCCGGTAGAGGGCCGCGCGTGGACCGGCCTCGCCGCGCTCCGCGGCCGACTTCAGCGAAACGATCGGCGTGTGCAGCACCTTCTGGATCAGCGAGCGCGTCAGGTCGTGAACGACGGCGCGCTGTTCGGGTGTCAGCGAGGCGAGCCGGCGCTCGTACCGCTCGATTTCATCGTGCCCCACGTGGTGCAGATGTTCGTACAGCGCCGCGATCGTCGGCCCGAGGTCGGCCGACTGACGCCAGCGATCGAAGCCGACGACCTCGACGTCGAGCATCCGCCGCGCCTCTTCGGCCGCGCGGCGCCTCTCCTCCAAGCCCGTGTCGACGATCCCCTGCAAATCGTCGACGTCATAGAGGTACACGCCGGGGAGATCGTGCACGGACGGCTCGACGTCGCGCGGCACCGCGATGTCCACGATGAACAACGGGCGGCCCCGGCGTGCCGGAAGCGCTTGACGGACCTGCGCCTTCGTGAGGACGGGAGAAGCCGCCGCGGTGCCTGTCAAGACGATGTCGACGCGCGTCAGCTGGCTCGTGAAGTCGTCCCACGGGAGCACGGTTCCGCCGAGCGATGCGGCGAGCGTACAGGCCCGCGCGTAGGTGCGGTTGGTGACGGTGAGGTCGGTCACGCCTTGCGACGCGAGGTGCCTTGCGGCCAGCTCGGTCATCTTGCCCGCGCCGAGAAGCAGCACCGAGCGACCCTCGAGACCGTCGAAGATAGTGCGCGCGAGCGTGGCCGCCGCATACGCGACCGAGACGGCGTGGCGCGAGATCCCTGTAACGGTGCGCACGCGCTTGGCGGCGGAGAGTGCGTGCTGGAGAAGCCGGTCGAGAACGGGCCCGGTGGACCCGCTCTCGCGCGCGACGGCGTAAGCGCGCTTCAGCTGCCCGAGGATCTGCGGCTCGCCCAAGATCATGGAATCGAGCCCGCAGGCGACCGAGAAGACGTGCCGCACCGCATGTAGTCCTTTGTGCACGTAGACGTGCCGGTCGATGGTCGCATCGTCGAGTCCGCGCTCCCTGGCGAGAAACGCGCGGAGCTCGCCGGCCATGTTCTTGCCGTCCGTCGCGCGGGTCAGGATCTCGACGCGATTGCACGTCGCCAGGATCAGGGCCTCCTGGGCCTGCGTGGATTCGAGGATGCGCGCGAGCGCCGCGGGCAGATCGTCCTCGGCGAAGCAGGCCCGCTCGCGCAGATCCAGGGGAGCGCTACGGTGGTTCATGCCCAGGAGCGTCAGCATCAGCGGACCATGCCGACGAACGCCAAGAGGGCGAATGCGAACCCGGCGATGGCGAGGATCGCGGAACGACGTCCGCGGATGCCGCGCGCAAACCGCGCCCAGAGAATCCCGCCGAAAACCGCCCAGGCGATCACGGGGAAGATCTCCTTGAGACCCCAGATCCACAGGCGGTTGTGCACCGCCGCGCTGTACACCATGCCGGTGGCGATGCCCAGCGTCAGCAGCGGGAAGCCGTAGAGCAGAGCCTGAAAACCGAGGCGATCCAGAGCCTCGAGCGTCGGCAGCATCTCCAGGACGCGCAAGGAGCGCTTGGACTTCAGCGCGCGTTCCTTGACCAGGAAGAGGAGGCTCATGGCGAAGGCCACGGCGAGCGCCGCGACACCAGCGGTGGCGATCGACGTGTGAAAGACGAACCACCCCTGCGTCTGCAGTGGGTTGGTTTGCGATTCCCCCGCCAAGAACAGGTACGCCGCGAGGACCATCAATCCCGAAACCGGCGGGAGCACGAGCGCGGCCGCGCGGATGTGCAGGCGGAACCAGAGGTCGAGGTGAAGGGTCAGCACGAACCAACCCAGAACGAGAAGGTACTCCGGCCCGGTTCGCAAGGGGAACGCTTCCGCCATCACGCCGCGCGCGATCAACGTGGCGAGCTCTCCGATCCAAGCCGCAACGAGAACGAGGGCGCCCGCGCGCGAGACGAGCGTGCGGTGCCTCAGCTCGCCGAGCGCGGCGAGGGCGACCCCTGCCGCGTGCAAGGCGAGGGCGACCATCAGGAGGGCGCGCGCCATAGGCGGCCTAGGCTACCACCTGGGAAGCGGGGGTTCCTAACCCAGCAGAGACGCGACCTCGCGCAGCGCGACCTCTTGGAGGGCCGCCAGCTCCTTGTACTTCTTCAGGTCGAGGCACCCCAACCGCCGCGCGAGGTAGAGGAAGTAGCGGATCTCGAGAAGGCTTTGATGGGCGCTTTCGAGCGCACGGCGCCCGCCCTCGTCCCCTGGAGGAGCCGACGCCGCGGCGACGAGCGAGCCCCCGCTGCGCGCGACGGCCCGCCGGATCTCCCGCGCGAGGCTCTCCCCTTCGGATTTGGCGAAGGCGCGCACCGTCTGCCATGCGGCGAGGGCGAACTGATCGGCGGCGCGAAAGGCGCGGACGCGCCGCTCGGTCGACGGAGCGGAATGATCGCGTCCCGGGCGATCGATCAAAGCGTCCATCGCCGCTCCTCGGGGTTGAACCGCCACACCCGCAAGCGCGCGGTCGGACCGAACAGGACGACAGCGAAGAGCCCGCGGCGTCCGTCGGTCACGTAGAGAGTTCCGCTCGACGCCGAGCCGACGGGGCTGAACGAGACCAGAGTGGAGCGCCCGAAACGCACCGGATCGTCCCCCAGCTTGAGCGTTTGGGTTCCCGGGGGCGCCTCGGGGTAGGGCCCTCCGGGCGGAAAGCCGAGGGCCACGTCGTTGACCTGGCGGCCCAGCGCATCGTCCTGGCTGAGGACCGGATCGATGCCGCGAGCGATCTCCGCGGTGCGCAGCCCGTTCCCGTTCCCGTCGGCGACCTCGCGCCAGGTCCACCCGCTCGCGTCCTTGCGGAACTGCAGCCCCCGGACGCGGTGGCCGGCGACGCTCTTCCACCGCTGTGCGGACAGGAGCGTCGCCATCGTCCGCGCTCCGGCCGCGGCGCGCCCGCCATCGCGGAGCATCGCC
Source organism: Acidobacteriota bacterium (assembly GCA_043740355.1). GTDB lineage: Bacteria > Acidobacteriota > Polarisedimenticolia > Polarisedimenticolales > DASRJG01 > DASRJG01. The sequence goes on from JAYUCM010000083.1 coordinate 7,532, forward strand.
GCGGCCGGCAGCGCCACCGCGACGGCCATCGCCAGGATCGCGAGCACCGCGACGAGCTCGACGAGCGTGTATCCCTTCGATGCCGTCACGGCGGCCTCACTTCGCCTTGGCTACCGTCAGGTATGGGCGCAGCTTCTGGATCGACTTCTCGCCGATCCCCGGGACCTTCAGCAGGTCGTCCACCGTCTGGAAGGCGCCGTTCTTCTCGCGAAACGCGAGAATGCGCTGGGACAGCGACTTGCCGATTCCCGGCACCGATTCGAGGGCCGCGCCGTCGGCCGTGTTGATGTCGATCGGCCGGGCTTCGGAAGCAGCAGCCTTCGGCGCGGCACCGGGCGCCGCGGACGCGGGAGCGGCGGCGGCGCCGGCGAGCGCAAGCACGAGCATGAGCACGAGAGTGGTCGGGAGCTGCGAGCGAGAGAACATGGATGCCTCCGGGAGTTGGGCCGCGCTTCAGTGCGCGGCGCATCCTCTCTGCGCAACGCCGATGCCATGCGGGGCGTCGCGCGGGCGCCCCGTTTCATCGTCCGCGTGCTGTCCGAGGTGTCCAGGAAAAGGGGACACTCCCCTTTTTCTTGTCAACGCGGTATCCGGGGAGCGTTGCGAGAAAAAGGGGAGTGTCCCCTTTTCCCGCTCGCCTACTGCCCGTGCTTGACCTGAAGCAGCTCGGCGACGATCGAGACCGCGATCTCGTCGGGTGTGTCGCCTCCAAGCGGCAGGCCGATCGGACAGCGCACGCGCGCGAGCTCGTCCGGCGCTACGCCGTCTTCGTTGGCGAGCTCGCCGAAGATGACCGCCTTCTTGCGACGGCTACCGATGAGGCCGACGTAGCGCAGCGGGCGGCCCAACACCTGCTTCAACGCCAGGCGGTCGGTGCGGTGGCATCTTGTGACGACCGCGACGTAGCAGTCCGGATCGAGCGGCGGCACGCCCGTGACGTAGTCCGCGTCGCAGCGCCACACCCGCCCGACCGAGGCGGCTTCCGCCGCGTCGCAGAACGGGGCGCGGTCGTCCACGAGCTCGGGGGCGAACCCCACCCGCGCCGCCAGCCGTGCCAGCGCCAGCCCGACGTGTCCCGCCCCGAAAACGATCAAGCGCGCGCCGCGGTCTGCGGCTTCGAGGAGGACCTCGGCCGTGCCCCCGCAGGCCATCCCGAGCGCGTTTTCACCCTCTTCCGTGAACGTGTAGCGCTTGAGCATGGGGACCGGCGCGGCAACCGCGAGAAGCTCCTTCGCGTCGCACACGACCATCGCCTCGAACGCACCGCCCCCGATCGTGCCGAACGACGAGCCGTCGCCGCGGACGATCATGCGCGCCCCGATCGTGCGGGGGGTGGAGCCCGACGCCCGCACGATCGTCGCGAGCGCGGCGCGCCGCCCGCTGCGGATCTCGTCGAGGAAGGCTTCGAGGACTTCGCGCAAGGGCGCCGGCTTGCGCCTACATCCGCGCCTTCAGGATGTCGAAGAAGATCACCAGGCCGAAGAACGCCAGCAGAAAGACGAAGCCGACGGTCATGACCCTCTCCTTCAGCTTGTCGGACAGGTCGCGGCGGAGAAGGCCCTCGCAGGCGAGAATCAGGACGTGGCCGCCGTCGAGCACCGGAATCGGCATCAGGTTCAAGATGCCCAGCTGGAGGCTGATCAGGGCGAGCAGCGTGAAGAACGACTCCCCTCCCCGCACCGCCTCCCGGGAGACGCGCGCGATCTCGATGGGACCCGAGAAGGCGCGCACCGAGATCTCGCGCTTGACGAGCCGCGCCAGCGTCTGGAACACGCTCTTGGTGATGCCGGCGTTCCAGTCGAGCGACGCCGCGAACGCCTTGCCCACGCCCAGCTCCCGGTGCACGCGGTTGCCTTCGGCGAACAGCACGCCGATCTTCCCCTTGCCGCTTTCGTCCCGCGGCGTCACGACGACGCTCGTCTCGCGACCCGCGCGTCGGATCGTCAGCGTGACCTCGCGGCCGATGCTCTTTTCCAGCAGGGCCTTCAGCTCCATCTCGCCCTGAGGCGGCCGTCCGTCGATCCCGACGACCTTGTCGCCGCGAAGCAGGCCCGCCTTGTCCGCGGGTGTCCCGCCGAGCACCATCTCGATCTCCGGCGGGCCGCCGCCGTCCTGGATGAGCCGCCATCCCGGGGCGCCCAAGTGGTAGACCGGATCTTGCCCGGTCGACATGGAGAGCGTTCGCGGAACGCCGTCGCGCTCGATCTCGACGGGCTTCATCTGATCGGGCGCGAGGATGATCTCGTTCACCTGCGTCTGCTGGTCGCGCGCGTCTTGGCCTCCGATGCGCAGGACCTTGTCCCCGCGGCGCAGCCCGGCCGCATCGGCGGGCGACGCCGGCACCACGTCGGCCACCGTGGGGAAGGTCTCGGGCCGCACGACCTCGTCGCGTCCCCAGATCGTGAACACCATCGTCATGACCACGACCGCGAGAACGATGTTGAACGTCGCCCCCGCGACGAAGACGAGGAAGCGCTGCCAACGCGGGCGCGGCAGGAACTCGTCGGGCCCGCCGGTCCGATTCTCGTCCGATTCGTCGCCGGCCATCCTCACGTAGCCGCCGAGCGGAACCGCCGAGACGCGGTAGTCGGTTTCCTTGCGGCGGAATCCCCACAGTCGCGGGCCGAAGCCGAGCGAGAAGACGGGCACGCCGATCTTGAACGCCTTGGCGACGATGAAATGGCCGAACTCGTGGACGAACACGAGAATGCCGAGCACCACGATGAACGACAGCACCGTCTGTGCGAGCTGAACGAGCTGATTCACGATGCGGACCCCGCGAGAAACACGCTCCAGTAATAGTAGAGAACGGGGGCGGCGACCAGCAGGCTGTCCAAACGGTCGAGCACGCCGCCGTGGCCGGGAAGGAGCGCGGAGGAATCCTTCACCCCCGCCGCGCGCTTCAGCATGCTCTCCGCGAGATCGCCCAGGATTCCTGCGGTCGAGAGGACGACGCCGAGCGCGACGGCGTGCGCGAGCGGCAGCCTCCGAAAAAACCAGAAGTGAGCCAGGAGCGCCCCGGCGACGCTCGCAAGAACCCCGCCCAGGGCGCCCTCCCAGCTCTTCTTGGGAGAGATCACGGGAGCCATGGGATGCGTCCCGAACGTCGAACCGGCATAGTAGGCCCCGGCATCCGACAGCGTGACGCACACCATGGCCAGAAGCAGCAGATCCGGGCCGTCGGCGCCCGGGACGACCTCGAGTCCGACCACGAAGGCGAACGGCAGCCCGACGAAGAGCACGGGGAAGAAGGTCGTCATCGCGGCGTCGAGCATCGCCTCGGGCGTCTTGCGGTACAACATCGAGAGCGCGGGAGCCGCGAGCGCCGCTCCGGTCATAACGGCGATCGCGACGAAAAGCGGCGGCTGCAGCGCGAACGCCCCGACGATGCCGAGGCACGACGCGACGCTCAGCCAGGCGAACGGCCGGGAGCCTCGGCGGATCAGGATCGTCGCGCATTCCCAAGCCGCGATGCCGGCCAGAAGGAGCGCGGCGGCCAAGAACAGGGCGAAAGGCGCCCTCTTGCAGAGGTACCACGCCGCCGGGATGAGAAACGCTGCGGTGAGGAGCCGCGTCATCCCTGCACGAGCGCGGGAGATCCCTCGGCGGCCTCGCGGGGCGACAACCCGCCGAAGCGGCGCTCGCGGCGCTGGAACTCGAGAAGCGCCAGGAAGAAGTCGCGCTTACGGAAATCGGGCCAGAGCGCGTCGGTCATGACGAGCTCCGCGTAGGCGATCTGCCAGAGGAGGAAATTCGAGAGCCTCATCTCCCCCCCCGTGCGAATCACGAGATCGGGGTCGGGCTGGCCGGACGTGTACAAACGTCGCGCGAACGCCTCTTCGTCGAGATCGTCGGGAAGCACGCCGTCCCGGATCAGCTCCCGGCACGCGTCGACGATCTCGGCGCGGCCGCCGTAGGACAACGCGAGATTGAAGACGAGCCCGGTGTTCGCGGCGGTCGCTTGAACCGCCTGTTGGAGGACGTCCTGAACGAACGCGGGGAGCTCGTACATTCGCCCGACGACCTGGACGCGGATGTTGTTCGCGCACAGGTCGTCGAGCTCCTTGCGGATGTAGTCGCGCAGGAGGTCCATGAGGAAGTCGACTTCGGCCTTCGGGCGTTTCCAGTTTTCCTTGGAGAAGGCGTAGACGGTCAGCACGGGGACCTCGAGGCGGGCGCAGGTCTCGACCAGCTCGCGCACCGACGCGATGCCTGCGCGATGCCCCGCGATCCGAGGCAGGCGGCGCTTGCGGGCCCAGCGTCCGTTCCCGTCCATGATCACGGCGACGTGTCGCGGAAGGCGGGCGAGGTCGAACTGCTGGAGTAGCCGCTCCTCTTCGCTGCCGGGAGACGTCAATTGCGCTAGGTCCGCCATCCGTCCTCGCTGTGGAGCCCGAAGTGACGGCGAATCTTAATGCTTGATCGCCGGGGGCGGCAACCAAGGTTTCCTACCGATCGCCGTAACCCGTGGGATGCGCCTTGTGCCACGCCCACGCGGTGCGCACGATCGCTTCGAGCGACGATCGTCGCGGCTCCCACGCGAGGCGCCGCTTCGCGCGCTCGGCACTGGCCACGAGAATCGCCGGATCCCCTTGGCGCCTGGGGGCCCTCTCGGTCTTGGGCTGAGAGCCGGCGACCTTCCCCACCGTGGCGACGACCTCGCGAACGGAAAAGCCCTCGCCGTTCCCGAGATTGAACGAACCCGCCTGGAGCGTTCCACGAAGAAGCGCGGAAAGCGCTAACGCGTGCGCCTCGGCGAGGTCCATCACGTGGACGTAGTCGCGAACGCAGGTGCCGTCGCTCGTCGGGTAGTCCTCGCCGAGGATCGGGGTCGGAGGGCCGCCGCGAACCGCCGAGAGGATCAGCCGCGGAATGAGGTGGGTCTCGCGGTCGCCGTGGTCCTCGCCGATCTCGGCAGACTCGTGGGCCCCCGCCGCGTTGAAATAACGAAGCGCCGCATAGCCGATCGCGTAGGCGCGTTGATACCAGCCCAGGATCCTCTCGACCGCGAGCTTGGTCTCGCCGTATGGGTTCGTGGGGCGGCACGGGTGCTCCTCGCGAATCGGAACCTCCTGGGGCTCGCCGTAGACCGACGCGGAAGACGAGTAGACGATGGCCTTGACGTCGTGGCGGCGCATCGCTTCGAGGAGGGCCAGGGTCTTCACGACGTTGTTGCGGTAGTACAGGGCCGGCTCGGTCATCGACTCGCCGACGAGGCTGCTCCCGGCCATGTGGACGACCGCGTCGAACCCGCCGCCCCCCAGGATCCCGTCGAGCACCGACGCATCGCCGCAATCGCCCTCGACCAAGGACGCGTCCCCCACAGCAGGCCGATGACCGTACGAGAGATCGTCGACGACGACGACCTCGCTCCCCGCGTCGACCAGGTGGCGAGCCACGTGGCTCCCCACGTAGCCGGCGCCTCCCGTGATGAGCACTTTCCTCATGCGACGCTCCCGGCGCACAATTGCCGCGCCCCGCGCATGCTACCAGGGGGCCTAAGCGTCGCCGCTCGCTCCCCCCAGCGCCTCGTCGTAGACGACGCGCGTGAGGCACAGACCCTTGGCCGGCGCGGTGGGCCCGGCGCGGCGCCGGTCCCGCGTGACGAGAACCTCCTCGATGCGCTCCGGTTCCATCCTGCGACGGCCCACCTCGAGAAGCGTTCCCACCAGATTGCGCACCATGTGCGTGAGGAACCCGTCGGCCGTGAGGACGAACGCCTGGAGCCCCGGCCGGAGCGAGACGCGGCGCGCCTCGGTGATCGTGCGCACCCGATCGTCGACCGTGCACGCGCTGCCCGCGAATCCCGACCAGTCGCGGGTTCCCGGAAGCTGCGCGAGCGCGGCGTCGATCGCCGCCTCATCCATCTTTAGCGGGAACGCCAGGGCGTAGCGCCGCCGCCAGGGGTCGCCCGTCGCGGAGGTGTCGACCAGATAGCGGTAGGTCTTGGACCGAGCGTCGTGCTGCGCGTGAAACGACGGGGAGACCGTGAGCACCCGGCGCGGCCTGACGTCCTCCGGCAGCATATGGGCCAGCGCACGGATCAAGCCCGCGTCGTCGTAGCGCGTCGCCACCGACACGTCGGCGACCTGGCCTCGCGCGTGCGCGCCGCTGTCGGTGCGGCCCGCCCCGCAGAGGCGCGCCCTGCGCCCCCCATGCAGCCGGGAGAGGGCCTCTTCGACGACGCCTTGAACCGTTCTCACGCCGGGCTGGACCTGCCAGCCCGCGT